>CAZCJI010000083.1:0-10196 GCA_964498625.1 uncultured Rhizobium sp. | reverse complement strand
GAACGAGATCGCCGTCATCCGCAGCTTCGCAAGAAGATCGGGCGGCATCTCGCGCAGGCGCCGGTAGAACGATTTGGGGCCGACGAAGAAACCAGCATGCAACAGCGCGCCATCGGTCTCGCGTTTCAGGATTCCGGCATCGAGCAGGTCCAAAAACCCGTCGACGAACATTTCGCTCACGCCATAGAGGCCTTCCTGAAACGGCGCAGCCTGCTCGGTCGCAAGCGTGGGCATCGCCGGCGTCAGACGCGCCACAGCGTCACGAAACTTCGTATTTTCGCGATGACGCAGGATCAGCGCCTGAACTGCGGCGTCGCCCTCGGCGCCGATACCGATCTGCAGCGTGCCACCATCCCGCACAAGCCGCGCAGCATGGATACCGATGGCGTATTGCTTGGGGCCGATCGGTTCGCGCGGCGGTGCGAACAGCGGGAACTGGGTCGAGGGGCTGTCGAGGATGTGCGCAAACGTCTCCGCCGGCTGTTCGCCATCGCCCGGCATGAAGGGAAGCTCGTCGTTTACCTGTGCCGCGATCATGAATTGCGCGCGGCCTTCTTTTCGCGCCTGCATGACATCGAGGATAGTGTCGGGATTGCAGCTAAAGCTGTAACGGTCGCCTTTCTTTGCGACGAGCTGCGCCACGACATTGACGCCGCGATCGACCAGATAGCGCGAGGCATGCGTATAGTTCGCGGAGATGTAGCTCTGTTGTGCGCGGTCGATGGAAAGCCAGCGCCCTGCGAGGAAAAAGAATTCGTTGATCTCGATATTGTCGGGCACGGTCCCGCGCCGCAGCGCTTGCGCATAGGCGAGTTCGGGATAGCCGCCGAACAGACGCTCGATCACCGGACCCAAGAAACGATGCTCAAGCTCACTTTTCGCCTTGGGCTTTTCGAGAGTGAGCGCGGTGAAGATCGTCAATCGGATCGAACGGTCGGCTGCCGCCCGCGCATAAAGCGCATTGGCGATGTGATTGGCCTTGCCCAAACCCAATGGCAGACCCAGCACGATGGTCTTTCCCACCGTGCGAATGATCGCGTCGGCAACGGAATCGGCATCCTGATGGAATTGCGTCATTCGACTTTGGCAAGGAACGCTGCGAGGGCGGTGCGCGCTTCCGGCTCCTCAAGCGTCGGCGCGTGGCCGACATTGGGAACCTCCACAAAATCCATATCCGGCTTGATCCGCTTCATGGTCGCTACGCCATCAGGCGAAAGTAGGTCGCTGATCGCGCCGCGTACGACGAGAACCGGCCGCGTCGCCAGCGCCTGGAACAGCGGCACCATGCTCGGCGGCGTCGTGTCGGGTGCGGCGGAAAATGCGCTGGCAATGGCTGGATCATAGGCAAATTCAATGCGGCCGTCGCTGCGCTCGCGCGCCACGCGATGCGCGAAGATGCGCCAGAAATCGGCATCCCTGCCGGGAAAGGCGACCTGCTGCGTGGCCTTCACGGCGGCGATCATGTCGTCCCAAGTCGCCACCGGCGTCGATTTTCCGACATAGGAGCCGATCCGCTTGATCCCCGCCGGATCGATCTCCGGCCCGATGTCGTTCAGCACCGCGGCCGACACGCGATCGGGTGACGTCAGCCCCGCGAGCATGGTCATGATGCCGCCCATCGACGTGCCGATGAACACCGCGCGCGGAATCTCGAGCACATCCATGATGTAGAGCACGTCCCCGGTGTAGATTTCGGGCCGGTAGTGAAGCGGGTCGGGATCGTTGTCCGATTGGCCGCGGCCGCGCGCGTCTATGGCGATCACGCGCCGTCCAAGCTCCGCGATCCTGGGCGCCACGGCTTCGAAGTCGGCCGAATTTCGGGTCAGGCCATGCAGGCAGATGACGGGGAGTTTTCCACTACCCCGCGCGGCGTATTCGCGCGCGTAGATCTTTGGTCCTTCGACAGTGTCAAAGCGATGTTCGGCAAAATCCATTGTGGCGCCCTTTCGACTGCGCGCATATTGGCGCTTCGGAACAGATCGCGCCAGATGACAGAAGCGGAAGAAACACTTCGCGCCGCGCTCGCCGGGATGGGCCTCGCGGGTGCGAATGATGACTATGCGCTGACGCCGTTGGCGGGCGGGGTGTCCTGCGACGTGTTCCTTGCCGATCTTCCTGCGCGCCGCGTTGTGGTAAAGCGCGCACTGCCGAAGCTGCGCGTGAGTGTGGACTGGCATGCGCCGCCGGAGCGAACCGAAGCCGAGGTCGCATGGATCAGGCTGGTGTCCGGGCTGGACGCGGCATGGGTGCCGGAAATTCTTGGCGAGGATTATGCGCGACACGTGTTCGCGATGGCCTACCTTCCGCCGGAGCGTTATCCGCTGTGGAAGGCGCAACTCTCGGAAGGCCGTGTCGATGCGAAATTCGCGGCGTCGGTCGGTGCTGCACTCACGCATATTCATGCGGCGACGGCTGGTCGAAGGGGTATTGCTATCGCGTTCGACAATCGCGAGCAGTTTCGTTCGCTCCGGATCGAGCCCTATCTTCTTTATACGGCGGAGAAGAATCCCGATGTCGCTTCGACGATCCGTGAAATCGCGGACCACGTCGAGGCATCATCGATCGCACTCATGCAAGGCGACATCAGCCCGAAGAACATCTTGCTGGGACCGGAAGGACCGGTCTTTCTGGACGCCGAAACGGCGTGCTACGGCGATCCGGCCTTCGATCTTGCCTTCTGTCTCAACCACCTTTTGCTGAAAGGTGCATGGCATCCGCAGTTCGCGGCGGCGCTGTCGAAAGCGTTCGGCGCGTTGAAAGATGCCTATCTCGGCGGTGTGTCGTGGGAGAAGCCGGATGCGATGGACCACCGTTCCGCGCGATTGCTCGCGGCGCTGTTGCTGGCACGGATCGACGGCAAATCGCCGGTGGAATATCTGACGGACACCGAAACCAAAGAATTCGTTCGTGAGCAGGCCAAATCGTTCTTAGTTACCCCCGCGCTGTCGCTCAACGACATCGTGGCACGTTGGACGACGGCGCTGAAAACACGCGTTTGACTATTTCGCGTCCGCCATTTCGCGGAAACGGACTTCGTCGCCGGCACGGGCAGGCTTGTGTTTCACGTCGCCGTCCTGCGGCAGCTCGCGGGTCCACGCCGCCAGCTCCAGCGCGATGCCGTCGGGATCGTAGAAATAGATCGAGCGGACAAAGGTGGTCGGCGTCGTCTCCACACTCGCCTGCATCGGCGAGTCGTCGTGGTTGATCACGCGCGAGCATTCGATGCCCTTCGCCAAAAGCTTCTCATAATATTCATCGAGCTTGTCTTCCGGCACATTGATGGCGACGTGGTTCATCGATCCATGGGCAGAGGGGCCTGGCAGCACGCCCTTGGTTGCCGACGCGACACCGGGCTGCGCCTTCGGCGCGTTTGGAAACCAGAAAAACGCAAGGCTGTCGCCATGGCCGAGATCGAAGAAGAAATGCTGTCCCATGCCGCGCGGCAGGTCGATCGTCTTGATCAGTGGCATGCCGAGCACGCCGGAATAGAACTCGACGGTACGCGCCATGTCGCTTGACACCAGCGCGAGATGATTGATGCCTTGAAACTCGAATTCCCTGTTGGTGGGCCGCGCCATGATCGTCTCCCCTTGAAGCGATCACGCTAACACGACACCGGGCGCGGCAATAGCTCAGGGACAATGTGGGGGCATATGCTTTCGATGTGCCGTATCCGGGCTCGCCGCTTGTTAAGGCTTTCGGAAAGCGGCAGCGTAGGCGTCTCGTTCAGGGGGAACGGACAATGAGCGAACCGGCGCGCACACGCATGGGGCTGGTGCTGGCGGCCTCGGCCACCGGCACGGTCTTCGAGTGGTACGATTTCTTCATTTTCGGGTCTTTGGCGGCGATCATCGCCAAACATTTTTTTGCGAGTGCGGGCGAGACCCAGGGTTTCATCTTCGCGCTTCTGACCTTCGCGGCCGGATTTGCCGTACGTCCGTTCGGCGCTTTGGTATTCGGCTATTTCGGCGACCGCACGGGCCGCAAACGGACGTTTCTGATCACCATCACGATCATGGGTCTGGCGACATTCCTCATCGGTCTGCTTCCAGACGCCGGATCGTTGGGGCTGAACGCAGCCTATCTGCTGCTGGCGATGCGCGTGCTGCAGGGCTTCGCGGTCGGCGGGGAGTATGGCGGTGCCGCAATCTATGTCGCCGAACATGCCGATCCGAAAAGGCGCGGCGGTGCAACCGGCTGGATTCAGGTCGCGGCGACGCTTGGACTGTTCCTCGCGCTAGCGGTGATCTTTGTCACGCGCAGCGTGATGGGCGAAGAAGCCTTTGGCGCGTGGGGTTGGCGTATCCCATTTCTGCTGTCGGCGGGATTGTTGGGCGTGTCGTTGTGGATTCGCCTGCGCCTCGATGAATCGCCGTTGTTCCGGCAGATGCAGGACGAGGGCCGTGTCGCGCGGTCGCCCCTTTCCGAGGCGTTCTTTCAATGGAAGAATCTGAGGCTTGTTCTGATCGCACTATTCTCATTGATGATGTCCCAGGGCGTCGTCTGGTACACGGCGAATTTCTACGCGCAATTCTTTCTGGAACGCGTGGTCAAGGTCGATCCGCGCGTCGTGAACCTGCTCATGATGACCGTGCTGATCGGCAGCGCGATCCTCCACGTCCTTTTTGCGCGGCTGTCGGACCGGATTGGCCGCAAGCCGGTGATGCTGTTCGGATTGCTGCTGGCGATTGTGTCGTTCGTGCCGGGGTTCAAGCTGCTGACAGAGGCCGTCAATCCCGCGCTCGCTGCGGCGGCCTCGCGCGCGCCGGTCATTGTCATCGCGCCGCCGGGAGATTGCTCCGTGCAATTCGATCCCCTCGGCAAGACAAAGTTCGTCTCCGCCTGCGACATCGCGAAAAGCACGCTCGCCGCTGCCGGCATTCCCTACACGAACGAGGCAGCGGTGGCCGCAAGCGTTGCGCATATCCGCATTGGATCCGAAGACGTGTCGAGCTTTGACGGGAGCAAGATGACGAGCGCCGCTCTGGCGGCTGCGAAGAAAAGTTTCGATACCGCAGTCAAATCCGCCCTCAAGAAAGAAGGCTATCCGCTTTCCGCCGATACAATTCAGATCGATTTCGCGCGCGCGTCTCTGATCCTGCTAATATTCTTTACCGCCGCGGCAGCGCTGTATGGACCACAGGCGGCCGCTTTGGTCGAACTGTTCCCGACGCGCATCCGCTATTCGGCATTGTCCCTGCCGTATCACATCGGCAATGGCTGGTTCGGTGGGTTCCTTCCGGCGACCGCCTTCGCGATCGTCGCGGCAACGGGCAATATTTACGCCGGATTGTGGTATCCGGTCTGTATTGCCAGCATCGGCTTTCTGGTGACGCTGCTCTTTCTGCCGGAAACGCGCGGGCGGGATATTTCCATGTGAACTAACCCTTCACGTCCAGCGGCACGCCGGGTTCGTGCTTCGACGCGTGGATGACGAGCGCGGTCTTGACGCTCGCGACATTCTTTTCGGCCGTCAGGGTTTCGGTGATGAAGGTCTGGAAGCCCGACAGATCCTTCGCAACGCATTTCAGAAGAAAGTCCACTTCGCCTGAAAGCATGTGGCATTCGCGCACTGCGGGCCACGCGCGGACGCGTTCTTCGAAATGCTTGAGGTCATGATCATTCTGGCTGGCGAGGCCGACAAAAACGAAGCCAGTCACTTCGAAGCCCAGCGACTTGCTGTCGAGATCGGCATGGTACCCTTTGATGAAGCCCGCCTTCTCCAGCGTGCGCATGCGACGCAGGCAGGGCGGCGCGGTGATCTTTGCGCGGCGTGACAGTTCGACGTTTGTGATGCGGCCATTGGCCTGAAGTTCGGAAAGAATGCGCAAATCGATGGAATCGAGCTTGTGATGCTCCACGGGTCACCTGAGGTAAAGAAAAACGCGATGGGTTTTAACTCCGCGCGGCTCCTCTAAGCAATAATATTTCTGTATTGTGGCGTGTTCAAAACCGAGTCGGTGCTTTTCGAAGAAACTTGCCTACAAACTGGGCACAAACGCCTGATCGCGTTAACGAATTTGTGACGCTTGACCTTTCGCCCCTCGCTCCCGATATCAGCGGTGGATCAGCCGAGGGGCGCGTTTTTCGGGGGCCGCAGAGGTCACCGGTCGCGATTTGCTCTCTGCATTCGGGAGAGTGTCCTTGCATTCCAAAGTCATCATTCTGGGAAGCGGTCCGGCAGGGTGCACGGCGGCTGTTTATGCAGCCCGCGCGATGCTGGAGCCGACCCTGATCGCCGGCATTCAGCCAGGCGGCCAGCTTACGATCACCACCGAAGTCGAGAACTACCCGGGATTCGCCGAGGCCATCCAGGGCCCTTGGCTGATGGAGCAGATGCAGGCCCAGGCGCAGCATCTGGGCACCAAATTCGTCCAGGACACGATCGCGACGGTCGATCTCTCGCGCCGTCCGTTCACGCTGATTGGCGATGGCGGCGAAAAATACACCGCCGACACGCTGATCGTCGCGACGGGCGCTTCTGCCAACTGGCTGGGTCTGCCGACCGAGTCGAAATTCCAGGGCTTCGGAGTCTCGGCTTGTGCGACCTGCGACGGATTTTTCTATCGCGGCAAAAAGGTCGCGGTCGTCGGCGGCGGAAACACGGCTGCCGAAGAAGCGCTGTTCCTGACCAATTTCGCGGACAAGGTGACGCTGATCCATCGCCGCGACACGTTGCGCGCCGACAAAACCAATCAGACCCGCGTGACGGCAAACAAGAAGATCGACTGTTTGTTCGACACCGAGGTCTTGGAAGTTCTGGGCACCGAGGAGCCGAAGGGCGTCACGGGCCTGCGCCTGCGCAACACGATCACAGGCTCGACACGCGAGTTGGAGGTCGATGGGTTCTTCGTTGCCATCGGCCATTCGCCGGCGACATCGCTGTTCAAGGGCCAGATCGAAATGGACGAGACCGGTTATCTCAGGACAGCACCGGATTCGACGCATACCAGCGTCGCGGGCGTGTTTGCGGCCGGGGACGTAAAAGACAAGGTTTTCCGTCAGGCCGTAACGGCAGCGGGCATGGGCTGCATGGCGGCACTCGAAGCAGAGAGGTTTCTCGCGGGCGGCCACTGAAATGATCGGTCACGAAGTTTGCGTTGAGGCTGGGGGGCTTTAACGGGTAGGGCAACGTCATGGATTGGGACAAGCTTCGGATTTTCCACTCGGTCGCTTCCGCGGGCAGTTTCACACACGCGGGCCAGATGCTGACGTTGAGCCAATCGGCCGTCAGCCGCCAGATCAGTGCCCTCGAAGAAGAAATCACCACGCCGCTGTTCCAGCGCCATGCGCGCGGCCTGACGCTGACCGACGAGGGCGAGATGCTTTACGCCGCGGTCAGCGATGTGCTGACGCGGCTGGCGCAGGCCGAGGAAGCACTGAAGAATGTCCGCGAGGCGCCGCGCGGCGTACTCAAGATCACGTCAAGCCACGGCATCGGCACATACTGGCTGGTGCCGCGCCTCGACGAGTTTCTGAAGGAATGCCCCGAGGTCGAGGTCCATCTGGTGATGGAGGACCGCGAACTCGATCTTACCCAGCGCGAGGCCGATCTCGCGATCCGCATGCGTGCGCCGGTGCAGGCTGACCTGATTCAGCGCAAGCTCTTCACCGTGCACTACCACATGTACGCGACGAAGGAATATCTGGAGAAGTACGGCACACCGCGTTCGATGGACGATGTGGGCGATCACACCATCGTCGCTTACGGCGAAACGGCCGCTCCGGAAATCCGCGAGATCAACTGGTTGCTGGACGCGACGCGCCGCCGCCTGGGCTGCAAGGGCCGCGTCATCCGCATCAACAACGTCACGGGTATTCTATCCGCCACGCTGGCGGGGATCGGGCTCGCCGCAATCCCCGACTACGTCGCGGCAGAGCACAAGCAGCTTGTTCGTGTGCTGCCCGACGTGCCCGGGCCGTGCTTCGACGTCCACCTGGTCTATGCCGATGCGCTGCGTCAGGCCAAACGTGTCGGGGCGTTTCGCGATTTTCTCGTCCGCTCCGCCAAGGATTGGCGATATTGAAAGCGCGGGGCGCGGTTCTTATCTAAGTGTGTTCGCTCCGCTGTTCCCCCAACGGCGTGCGGCACGCGGAGTTCCTCCATCCGCGCACTAGAGGAAAGTCGCCGGAGTGTTCCCCCACACTCCGGCGATTTCTTTATGCGGCCGCTTTGCGCGTGGCCACGACCTGATCGGCCAGCTTGCCGCTCAATTCGGCCAGGTGGTCGAACGCCATTTCGAACGTCCCCACGCCCTGCGTCAGCGACCGGAGATCGATGATGAGGTCGGAAAGTTCGGAGAGGGGCATCTGCGCCTCGACCGTGTCCCAGCCTTTCCAGCCGTCGCGCGCGTCGAAGCCCATCAGCTGTCCACGCCGTCCGCTGACGATCTGGTTGACCTTCGCCGTGGCCTCGCTCGGCACGTGAATGCGGACATGCATGATCGATTCGAGCAGAACCGGCGCGCAGTTGGGCATGCCTTCCTGCATCGCGATGCGTGCGGCCGTCTGGAACGCGGCGTCTGAGGAATCCACCGCGTGGTAGGAGCCGTCCGTCAGTGCGACGGACACATCCACAACCGGGAATCCCAATGGTCCGCATTTCAGATAATCGACGACGCCTTTCTCGACCGAGGTAATCCACTGCCGCGGGACGACGCCACCTTTGATCTGGTCGAGGAAGGTGAACCCGCTGCCGCGCGGCAGCGCCTTGATATCGATGATGACATCGCCGAACTGGCCGTGACCGCCGGATTGCCGCTTGTGACGGCCGTGCTGCGTGACCCCTTTCTTGATCGTCTCCTTATAGGGCACGCGTGGGCGATGGGTGTTGAGCTTGAGGCCGTATTTGCTCTGCAGCTTTTCCACCGCGACTTTCAGGTGGATTTCGCCCTGACCTTCCAGCGCCATCTCCTGCAACTCGGCGTTCTGATCGAAGTGCAGCGACGGGTCTTCCTCGCGCAGCTTGGCGATTGCCGCCGTCAGCTTCACCTCATCCTTGCGGTCTGCCGCTTCGATGGCGAGACGATAAACCGGAATCAGGTGTTCGATCTTCTGCTGCGCGGGCGCTTTCTTGCCGAGAGAGAGTGTGTCGCCGGTCGCCACACCTTCGAGCCGCGCAAGCGCGACGGTGTCACCTGCCTGCGCATCGGAAAGCTTGGTTTGCGCATCGCCCTTAAGCGAAAGGATGCCGCCAACGCGTGCATCGCCGCCGTCATGGGTATGCAGCACCGCGCCGTCCTTGAGTGTACCTGACATCACGCGCGCCAGCGAAAGCTTGCCGCCATGGCTCGAGTGATAGGTCTTCAGGACCTGCACCAGCGTATCGCCTGCGGGCAGGTGCAGACGAGCCATTGCTGCGCTAACGCCGGGCACTTCGTGGCGCAGCGCTTTCAGCAATCGCTCGACGCCGAGGTCGCTTTCGCCCGAGCCGAGCAATGCCGGGACGATCAGGCCTTCCGCGAGTTCGCGTGAAAGATCGGCGCAGATTTCATCGCGGGGCGGTTCGACGTCCGAGAGCAATTCCTCCATCAGATGCTCGTCGTAATCGGCGAGTTTCTCCAGCATCGCGAAGCGTTCTGCTTTCTCTGTGTCCCTGTCGGCGATGTCGATGAGTTCGGCGGCCGTGCCCTTGCGATAGATCCATGCGCGTTCCAGCGCGAGATCGACGAAACCTGTTACCGCGCCGCCATCCACAAGCGGGATCTGGCGCACCAGCAAAGGCGTGTCGCTCACGTCGCGCAACATTTCGAGAAGATCGCGGACCTGACCGCTCGCCTTGTCGATCTTGTTCACGAACAGCAGGTGGGGGATTTTTAGATCACTCAGCCGCTTCAGATAGGGCTTGAGCATCTGCATCTTCGTCGCTTCCGGTTCGCACACGACAACGGCCGCGTCGATACCGGGAAGAACGTTCAGCGTATCCTGCAGGAATTCGATGGAGCCGGGACAATCGAGAAAGGTGAAGCTCTCATCCAGATATTTGGTCGTCGCGCAATTGACCTCGACGCTCATCTGCCGGTCGCGCGCTTCGGGGCTCGCATCTCCGACCGTGTTCTTCTGCGGGACAGCGCCCTTGCGCTGGATCGCGCCGGTGGCGAAGAGAATGCTTTCCAGTAACGTCGTTTTGCCGCTGCCGTAAGGTCCTACCAGGGCCACAGTACGTGGCCCTCTTCCTCCATTGGACATGATCGCCT
>CAZCJI010000082.1:0-10303 GCA_964498625.1 uncultured Rhizobium sp. | reverse complement strand
CGTGCGCGCGCTCAAGATGCATGGCGGCGTCGGCAAGACCGATCTCGGCAAGGAGAACGTCGACGCGGTGAAGGCCGGCATGGCGAACCTGCTCCGCCACATCGAGAACGTGCGCAAATTCGGCGTGCCGGTGACGGTCGCGATCAATCACTTCACCGCTGACACGCAGGCCGAAACCAATACCATTGCCGAAGCGTGCCGCCAGGTCGGCGTCCAGGCGCATCTTTGCCGCCACTGGGCAGACGGCGGCAAGGGCGCGCAGTCGCTGGCGAAGGATGTCATCGAACTTGCCAATTCCGGCGCTGCCGATTTCAAGCCGCTCTATCCAAACGATATGAAGCTCGCCGACAAAATCCGCACCATCGCGCGCGAAATCTATCGCGCCACCGATATCTCGCTCTCGCCCGACGCGGAAAAGAAGCTGAAGCAGTACGAAGCCGACGGCTTCGGCAACCTGCCTGTCTGCATGGCGAAAACGCAATACAGCTTCAGCGCCGATCCGGATATGCGCGGTGCGCCGAGCGGTTTCACCCTGCCAGTCCGCGACGTGCGCCTCTCTGCCGGCGCGGGCTTCGTCGTCGCGATCTGCGGCGACATCATGACGATGCCCGGCCTGCCGCGCGAACCCGCGGCCTATCGCATCCACATCGACGCAAACGGACAGATTGAAGGGTTGTTCTAGCTAATTTCCCTTCCATTGCGGGGCACGCTTTTCTGCGAATGCGCGAGGGCCTTCCCTGAAGTCGTCACTTTTGAATAGCGCGTTCGCCGCAGGATAGTTCATCTGGTTCTTTAGCGCATCTTCCAGCGTCGGCTCCGCAAGGCCGCGATAAACCGCCTGTTTCGACGCACGCACGGACATCGGGCTTGCCTCCATGATCTGCGCAGCCCAACGCTTCGCCGCTGCGAGCGCCTCACCCGCCGGAACAACTTCATTCACGAAGCCTAGCGACTTGCCCTCCGCCGCACTCACGCGCCGCCCGGTCAGGATCATGCCAAGTGCCTGTTTCGCTCCGATCTCGCGCGGCAGGCGATGCAAACCGCCTGCGAGCGCCGCCAACCCCACGCGAGGCTCCGGCAATGCGAACACCGCGTTTTCAGCCGCCACGATGATGTCGCAGGCAAGCGCGATTTCGAAACCGCCACCCATGGCGATCCCGTTCACCGCCGCTATCAGCGGTTTGTCGAGATCGAAACGCTGCGTCAGCCCGCCGAACCCACTCGCCGGCCAGGCCCTGCGGCCACCTGCGGCCGTCACCTTCAGATCGTTGCCGGCACTGAACGCGCGGTCGCCAGCGCCGGTGACGATGGCCACCCATTGTTCGGGATCGGCCGCGAAATTGTTGAACACTCCGTCCAATTCCTCGTGAGCCTCGGCGTGCAGCGCGTTCATCACCTCCGGACGGTTCAGCGTTACGACGGTCAGGCGCCCTTCCCGTTCGACTTTGCAGAATTGCGTATTGTTCATCATTTCCTCCATTTTCTGCGGCAAACTTGGACGGTTGGCCCATGACCGGCAAGGGTTGGGTAACCATTCCCACTTAATCTTTGTCTCTATGTCGGACACGTGGACCATCAGCGTCGCGGGGCAGAGCTACGGGCCTTACGCGATCACGCAAATGCAGAGCTTTGTGGGCGAAGGCAGACTCGCGCCACATTCTCTGGTCGCGCGCTATGGCGAGAACGAGTTCACGCCAGCCTCTGAAGATTCAATTCTTTGCGGCTTTTTTCAACCGGCAACGCCGGCGCCGGCGCTAAAGCCCGTGCGGCCCACGCCTTTCTTCACCGCAGAAGGCAATGAAGAACCGGCGGCTTTCGGTCGCAACGAAGATGCAGTCCCCGGCGAGCGTACCCACTACATCGTCGTAACAGATATGAAGTCGCGCTCCATCTCGGGGGTCGAAGAGGAAATCTTCAATCTCGGTCCAGCGGTGCCGATCATGCCGCAAGCGTGGCTGCTGTCGGCCGAAATGCCGATCAACCAGCTCCGCCAGGCGCTCGTTCAGAAGCTGGGCAAGCTCGACATGTTGTTCATTGCGGACGCGACGCATGACAAGGCCGCGTGGTTCAATTTTGGCCCGGAGGCCGATGCCCGCATCCGCCGCATCTGGTTAAGGACACCGGATATGACGACAGCCACACCGCGCGTGATCCGTTAATCCTCGCACCGCGCTTTGCAAACCCGCGTTGCTTTCAATCCAGCCGTTTGAGCTTGCCGCGAAAGCGCTGATAGTTGTGCACATAGACGTCTGACGAGAGCTTAAGGATCGCCTGCTGCTGCTCGGTCAACGCGCGCGCCATACGCGCGGGAGCGCCCAGGATCAACGAACCGTCTTCAAATTCTTTTCCCTCGGAGATCAAACTATTGGCGCCAACCAGACAGTTACGTCCGATCTTCGAGCGATTGAGCAAAGTCGATCCCATGCCGATCAGCGATCCATCACCGACCGCCGTCGAATGCAGAATGACCTTGTGACCCACGGTCACATTGTCGCCGATGATCAAGGGTTGACCCGGATCGGTGTGACAGACGGAATTGTCCTGGATATTCGAGTTCTCACCGAGTTCGATGAGATCGTTGTCGCCACGTAGCACCGCGCCGAACCAAACGCTGGCATTTTTCTTAAGCCGCACGTTGCCGATCACAACCGCCGTGGGCGCGATCCAATACGACCCGTCTTGCGGAAACTGCGGTTCGACTCCGTCAAGGGCATATATCGGCATCGCACTCTCACTTTCGCTCGATGGCATTCTGATGATGAAAGACACGGCCTGCAAATTTCACTTAAGCGTCGCACAAAAGAAGATAGGCTCAATGAGAGCCGACTGATTCGCGGTGGGGGATTTGGGTTGGAGCAGCGTTTCGCGTTGCCATTCCTGACAAAAAAGGGCCGACGGCCCTCCACACTGCCGCCTGCGTCGCCTCTTTCACCTTCAATTTGTCTCACCGTGACCAGGGAGTATTCATGGCCAAGCGTTCCGCGCGGCAAAAAGCCCGCGAGTTGCAGTACCACGATCATGAGACGGCAACAGTCCACCCCCTCTTCCCATCCGAACGCGGCTGGAACCCGCACGACCGGGATCAAAATTCGCGCGACCGCAAATATGTAAAAAACATCCGGGCGATGAGCCGGACACAGCAACAGCTGATGGATGCAATCAATGAACGCTCCGTCGTTGTGGCGCTTGGCCCCGCCGGCACAGGCAAGACCTATCTCGCCATCGCCAAAGCCGTCGAAGCACTCGAATCCGGAAAGGCGAGCCGTATCGTTTTGTCCCGTCCTGCGGTTGAAGCGGGCGAGAGCCTCGGATTTCTTCCCGGCGATCTGCAGGAAAAACTCGCGCCCTATCTTCGCCCGCTCTACGATTGTCTGACGGAGCGGCTCGGCACCAAGCGGCTGAAAGCGCTGGTCGCCGAAGGCATCATCGAAATCGCGCCGGTTGCTTATATGCGTGGCCGCACGCTCAACGATGCCTACATCGTCATCGACGAGGCGCAGAACTGCACTTACGGACAGATCAAGATGTTGCTCACGCGTCTGGGCTGGCGCTCAACAATGGTTCTGACGGGCGACCCGGACCAAACCGATCTCCTGCCGGGAATGTCGGGACTGGGCGACATTGCCGGGCGGCTGGAGCGCGTGCCAGAAATTGCCGTGATCAGATTGGGCGACAGCGACATCGTGCGTCACCCCCTGGTCGCGGGAATGCTTACGGTGCTCTAGAGCGAGAGACCCAGGTCAAGCACGAAAAGTCCGATGGCGAAGCTCCAATAGGCGGCGAGCGCGGCTACAAGCCAGAATGCTATCCAGGAACAGGCCTTTGTCCTGAGCCTGTCGGCGGCCTTTTCGAGAATGACGTTCGGGCCGGCTACAACCATCAGGGCGTAGTAGGCGTGTTTCGCGGCGCTCGATTCCGCTTCGCCGGCGATGAGCCGATAGAGGTTTGCGAGGATGCCGGACACGGTGAAACCCACCGTCGTCGCGAACAGCACGACCATTATGTCTTTGCCAAAATCCGGTCCCATCGTCCCAACTTCCGCCTTTTTCGAGTCAGAACTGCAGGGTGCGTGCCCGAATTTCGCGCTTGCTGGACCCGTAAGGTGTGCTTTTTTGGGCCGCCGCAGTTCGTTCTACGAGGCTGCCAAACTGACGCGGGGGCGCTGGGCTTCGATGTCCGCCTCCAGTTGCCCGAATGCAGGTTCCCATGTCCCGTTTTGAGCCGCCGGTGATGCTTCGCTGCATCCCCACGCAAATTTCACACGGCAGCGAGCCCGGCTCCAGCTTATCGTTAAAAGCCGCATGCTAAGTTCGCCTTGAAGGGCGGCGAGTCGTGCCGGATGTCGATGAGTGACAGTGCCGATACAACGATCCGGAAGCGCTCCGGCTGGCTGATCCCGGCCGGCGTGCTTCTGGTCATTGTGGTCCTGTCGGCGTTCTTTCTGCTCTATTACCTGTTTCCCGCGCCACCTCCCTTGTTTGCCGAACAGCAATCTCCGACCTCCGACACGACACCGGTGGAGGTTGAAGTCGGCGGTCTCAAATTGTGGATTCCGGCGAACTACATGGTGTTCGACAGCACGCGACGCGGCGGCCACCGCCGCGAGGTCGAATTGTTCGCCGCGCTGCCGGATCTCACCGGTTGGTCGAATTGGGATTCCGGAAAATTCGACGACAACGGACCGAAATCCCAGATCGTGTTCATGCCCATCCGCGAAGATCATGTGAACCTGACCGAAACGGAGCGGATGCAGCGTATTTACAACGCCTATTTGGCCGACCCGAAAGGGGCACCCGGTCCATTCGGCCTGACGCAATACGCATTTCGCAACGATTCCGGTTATCACGCCGAGGATCTGTTCGTCGGACAGACGGGCGGCGGACCGGTGGTACTCCATTGTGCGAAATTCGGTCCCGACGTGCCAAGCCCGAATTGCTGGCGCGATATGAAATTGGGTAGAGGCGCTTCCGTGTCCTATCGTTTTAAGCGCTCCAAGCTCAGCCATTGGCGCGAGATTGCCGACGGCGTCACCAGACTGATGGATAGCTTCGGGCAGCCGCCGAAATAGTCAGCGCCCGCCAAACACTTCGTCCACCGTGCGATAGTGCGGAAAGAGCGAATGAATCGCGACGGCAAGCGCGGGGAAAAGCAGAAGCGCTGCGAACATCGACGAGAGGGAGAATACCAGCGCGGGCGAAAGCACGAGAAAGACGGCTGTCGATCCGACGCCGACCCAGCCTGTCATGGCGCCCAAAGCAATCGCCGCCGCGCCTGCATCGCGAACTGCAATCGACAACGCCGATGCAACGTCATCGCCCTCCCGCAAATAACCTCTTGCGCATGCAGCCGTCAGGCACAATGGCACGCAAGCAAGAAAGAGTGTCGCCTCGACCGTGATCGGATCGAGAAAACGATCGCGCCGCGCCAGCGCCCAGCAAAGCAGCACCCCATTGAACGAGGCCGCCAGCGTGAGTGAGGCCGCCATCCGCCAGTTGCGCGCTATGGCCGTGAACCCCGCCGCGAGGAACGCGAGGCCGATCACGACGCAAAGCCAAATCCGTGGAGCTTGATCGATGTGCGTGTCAGGAATTCCAAATGCGGCAATGGTGCCGAGGATCAGTGCTATGCCTGCTACGCTGAACGCCCAGCGCGACTGCATCGGCGGAAAGAATTGCTCAAGAAGCTGCTCGCGCCATTCGCGCGCTGCGTTGGCGCGGGCGACAAATTGCTCCGAAAATGGAAAGAAAGAAATCAACCAGCCGGCCCCGAACGCAGCAGCGAAGCCGGCTACGAAGAAAAGGACGCTCTGTGCGGAAGTCTCCCAGGAGCGAAGAACGAGGACTTCCGCGCTGAGACAGAGCGCATAAGCCGTCAATACGGGAACGACAGCCAGTATCACCAACCGGCATGTCTCGGAAGCGAGCGCATGTCCGTGCCTCCCAACCGACACGCCGCGGACGAGACGATCGCCGAACGATAGCGCACACACCGTTCCGAAAAGGGAGGCTATAAGCGCCAGATTGAGATCGAACCGGCGAAAAACAATCGTGCTGGCGAAGACCGCGAGAGGCGGCACCAGCGTCAGCGCGCCAAAAAACCAATGACGAAAAAGACCGTAGAAAATAGCGCAGGGCACGCCGACGCAGGCGGCGAAGACCAACGCCAATCCGCCCATCAGGTGCGGCTGGCCGGCGGCTCCGGGAGGTCCATCTCAAGGATCGCCATATTGAAGGCATAGGACGTTTCGCCGTCTTCGACGTCCTTGAAGATCACACCGATGAATTCGCCGTTGACGTGGACCTCTACGGAATCGTCCTGCTTAGGCCGCTCGACGATGGTGATCGTGTCGAGGCGGAACAGGTTGCGCAGATATTTCTCAAGGCGCCAGATTTCGCTGCGGATCAACGGAAGTCTCCTGTCGGGATGGCTTGAACTCGCATGGGCCAAGGGCGTGGTCAAGGTCTTGACCGCCGCGGCAGGCCGCGCGATGGCAGGACATGGCCGGTTCCTCAACTCCCCAGGGCTACTACGCCGCAAGTGCTCACGCGACGCCTGAGCGCCCGCGCCTCGCGGGCGCCGTAAAAGCCGATGTCTGCGTGATTGGCGCAGGATTTACAGGGCTTTCCGCCGCCCTGCACCTTGCCCAGGTTGGCGCAAAAGTCGTGGTGATCGAAGCCAGTACGGTGGGCTTTGCGGCCTCGGGCCGCAATGGCGGCCAGATCCATACCGGCCATCGCAAGACACAGGAACAGCTTGAAACATGGCTCGGCAAGGTTCACGCACGCGATCTCTGGGATTTGTGCGAGGAGTCGAAAGCGTTGTTGCGCCACAATGTCCGCACGCACGGCATCGATTGCGATTTGAAGGACGGTCTCGTCATCGCCGCACACAATGCGCGCGCCATCGGCCCCCTCGCCGAAGATACCGAATACGCGACAGCGCATTACGGCTATTCGCAGATGCGGATGATGGATGCGGCTGAGACCGCGCGGCAACTGGGCACGGATGCCTATCCAGCCGTGCGCTACGATCTGGGCGGCGGACATCTGCATCCGCTGAATTATGCACGCGGACTCGCCGCTACCGCGGAAAAGGCCGGTGCCACGATCTACGAACACTCCCCCGCGCTGACCTTCGACGAAGATCGTGCGGGTGTGAATGTTCGTTGTGCAGATGGGGTGGTGACGGCGGATCATCTCCTTCTTGCGACGGATGCGTTCATTGGCGATCTCGCGCCGCAGTTGGCCAAATATATCGGCCATGTCGAAAGCTTCGTCAGCGCGACCGAACCGCTTGGCATCGAACTCAATGCTGAAGTCCTGCCGTGCGATGCGGCGGTAGCCGATACGCGGCATGTGCTCGATTACTATCGTAAGAGCGCCGACGGCCGGATGCTGTACGCGGGACGCGAAAGCTATTGGACGATTCCGAAGGACATCGCCGCTGTCGTACGGCCGCGCATGCTGAGCGTGTTTCCGAATTTGCGCGACGTGAAAACGGAATATGCCTGGAGCGGCGCCGTCGGGATCACAGCAACGCGCATGCCGCATCTGGGAAGGCTCTCGCCGCGGGTTCTGTTCGCCTATGGCTATTCGGGTCAGGGCGTGGCGCTTGCCAATATCGGCGGCCAAGTAATGGCCGAAGCAGCGCTCGGGAAACCGGAACGCTTCGATGTCTTTGCGCGCGTTCCGCCCAAGCCCTTCCCCGGCGGTCCGTTTCTACGCAAGCCGCTGGTGAGCGCAGCGTTGATGTGGTTCAAGCTGATGGACAGCCTATAAGCGCCACGCAACGGCTTCGGCTAAGTTCTGGCCGTCTTCAATATCAGAGAGACAAGTTCGGACTGCCGATGCGTGCCTGTCTTCGCCATGATGCGCGCCAAATGCGCCCGCACCGTGTTGTAGCTGAGATCGAGGTTGCGCGCGACCTCGCGGGTTGAACATCCCTTGAGCAGTTCGAGAGCGACTTGGCACTCGGCGCGCGACAGGCCCAGCACCTCGCGCAGCACCGCATCCTGCGCGGGAATGTCGGCTTCGGGATTAACCAGACAAACCAGAACGCAGGGTTCGGGATCAAACAGCGAAACACGTTCGGAGCGCGCGGGAATAACAGTCGCCGACAAAGGCAGCGTGCGGTCATGTCTCGGGATCGACATCGATCCTCCGCTGCGGCGCTGTCTTTCGGGATCGCCGGCCGCGCCGATCAACGCGTGGAGCCTGCGGCTCGCATCGCCTTCAACCGCGCAGAGCACGCCCTGCCGCACGACTATCCCTGCCCTGGCCGCGAGCAGCTTTTCGCCGGCGCAATTGCTGCGGCGAAGCACGGCGTCGCTATTCACAAGAAACATGGCCGTCGCGCTTTGCGCAAACAAGGAGTCGAGGCCAGAGAGAGTCGTGCGATCGCTCGAGATTTTCGAGGAGAGTCGCGCGGCGCGAACCAGATGCGGATGCAGGCGCGAGGCTGTCGCGACGGCGTGGCCGTCGAAAGCGTCCCGTCGCGCCGGCCGGAAAACATTCATGACCGTGGTCGCGTCGCCATCAACGGCGAGACGCAATATCAGGATCGAGTGCGCGTCCATATCGCGCAGAAAGTCGTTGTAGTACTCCCCGCGCAGGAATTCCTCCTTGGGGAGTTTGTGCTCATCTGTCATGACACGCGGCGCCACGGGGAAATCGCGTATCCGGAGCAGCGGATTGCGGGTCGCGAAATATCCGAAATACCGGTCGAACATGTTCGGATCGGTTTCATGCACGAGTACGTGTCCGCGTCCCGTGACCTGGTTTTGGAATGTCAGATTGGAGCCCGCGCCGCCCATGATCGCGGTGAACCGCGCGAGCACATCCCCCCAGCGATCGGATTCAACCGCGGCCTCGTACACACGGTCCACGAAATCCGCTTCGATAGCCTCGGTCGTCAAAGCCCGCTCCGTCGTTCCCCGCAAGCAGTCTCGCAGAAAATCAATGCAATTGCACCGACCTGGTGCGCAGTGGAGACCGGGAACCCGCTACTACTTCTGCACGGCGAACAGAATTCCAAGCTGGTTGGGGTCTTTGGAAGACCCAAACGCGCTCCCATACACATTGCCCGCCGAGTCGGCGACAACGCCGCCGACCGGGTTATGCGCTGTACCGCCCTTGAGCTGCGCGATCTGCTTGTACGTGCCATTCCTGGCGATCTGGAAAACGGTCCCGCATCCAAAGGACTTGCAGCCCTTCCCGCCGGCGGCCGTGCTGCCGTAGAGATTGCCTTTCTTATCCATCGCCATGCCGCCGTTCGGATAGACTCCGTCGCCGCTTGCGTTGCTGAAAGCGTACAGAACCGTCAGTGTTCCATCCGGAGCCAGCTTGTACGCTTCTCCATAACCGCCAGAGCCGCCCGTCGGGGTTGTGCCGTAGAGATTGCCGGAAGCATCCAAAACGAGACCGTTCGCGGGCTGGCTGCCATCGGAACCGCTGAATGCGTAGAGCGCGGTCTCTGTGCCATCAGTCGCCAGCTTGAAGACCGTACCCTGACCGAGACCTCCAAGCGTCGTTGTGCCGTAGAGATTGCCTTGTCCATCTATCGCGAGACCGCCGGTGGACTTCGCGCCATCGCTGTGTCCGGTGAAGCTGTAAAGCACCGTCTTCGTGCCGTCCGGCGCGATCTTGAACACCGTCCCGCAACCGCCACCGCCGCCGCAGCCACCTGATGCGCCATCGTATTTGGTCGTGCCGTAAAGATTGCCTGTGCTGTCTATCGACAGTCCGCCCAGAGGACCGCCGCCGTCCGCGCCGCCTTGAAAGGACACGATTGTCGTCATCGTGCCGTCGGTCGCGAGCTTGTAGACGCTTCCGCAATCCGGGTTCGCGTTGCTGATCTCGGGGCAGAGATAGGCGCCCCCGTTTTTGGCCTCGCCATAAAGATTGCCTTGCGCGTCCATCACGACACCGCCAGTGGGAACGGATGCCTGCAGTGAGACATATTGAAAGGCATGCAACACGGTCTCCGTTCCGTCCGGCGCAAGCTTGAACACCGTGCCGAGCACGTCGTCGTTCGGGGTGGTCACGCCGTAGAGATTGCCGGAATTGTCGAGCAGCAGCCTGTCGACAGAAGCATCACCGTCGGCGCCGCCCTGAAACTGATAGAGAGACTGGAACGCGCGGGCATCGGCGGCGGTGCCTGCCGCCAAGGAAGTGGAGACAAGCAACACGGCAAAAAACCTGACCGACGCAAAATGCATGACACCGCCCGCTAAAGAATTCGTCCCTGTTTATCATGAGACGCATCCGCGTCTAATCCGCGGGCCGACACCAATTCGCTTGAACGT
>CAZCJI010000081.1:0-10511 GCA_964498625.1 uncultured Rhizobium sp. | reverse complement strand
ATTCAGTGGCAGGAAAGCTATGTCGCCGCGGACAAGACGTTCTGCGTCTATCTCGCCAAGGACGAGGACACGATCAAGAAGCACGCCGAGCTCAGCGGCTTCCCCGCGACCAAGATCACCGAAATCCGCAAGATGATCGACCCGACCACGGAGAAGGAAGGGGCTTGAGATTTCCACCCTCCCCTTGAGGGAGGGTCGATAAAATTCGAGCATCGCGAAGAATTTTTCGGGGAGGGGTGAGCTTCAGCGCTGGAGCACTGCCCCTCCCCGAATTGCTTTCGCAATTCGACCCTCCCTCAAGGGGAGGGTGGATTAGTCGATCTCGTAATACGCGCCCTTATCCTTCGTGTGGATGTTTTTGATCTTCGCGGGCTTCGCGCTGCCTTCGATCAAGCCGAGACATACATAGATATTCTCGTAGCCTTTCCGATCCCATGAGATCGGCGAGCCACATCGCCCGCAAAACTGTCTGACCGTACTGCGGGATGATTTGTAGGACTTCAAAGCCTTCTTCGGATCTGCAATCGCCAGTGCATCCCGCGCAACGCCAACGAACGCGCCATGCATCCCGTAGTTCTTCCGGCACTGGGTGCAATGACAGAAATACGCATCGTCGAGATCGCCGGAGAATGAAAACCTGACCGCGCCGCAAAGACACGAGCCGCGATGCTTCTTTGCTCGCGCCAAGAACGCTAGCCCTCGATCTTCGAGAAATCGGCAACCTGATGCAGCGTCGCACGCAGGCGGGCGAGCAACTTGAGCCGGTTCTCGCGCAGCTTCGCGTCCTTGTCGTTGACCGTAACTTTGTCGAAGAACGCATCGACCGGTGCGCGCAGCTTCGCCATCACACCCATCGCTTCCACAAACTTCTCGGCGGCGACATCGTCGGCGATGGATCTCGAGGCCGATGCCAGCGCCTCGCCCAACGCCTTCTCTTCCGGCAGCGCGAGCAGGCCCGCATCCGGCTCGCCATCGAACTTCGCGTTGTCCTTCTTCTCCTCGGCCTTGAGGATATTCGCGGCACGTTTGTAGCCCGCAAGCAAATTCGCGCCTTCGTCCGTCTTCAGGAATGACTGCAACGCCTCGACGCGCGCAACTAAACGCACCAGATCGTCCTCATTGCCAAGCGAGAACACCGCATCGATCAGATCGTGCCGTGTACCTTTTTCGCGGAGGGCGACTTTTAGCCGATCAGCAAGAAACTCTAGCACTTCTTTCGATGTGGCATTGTCGGCAAACATGTCTGTGTCTGTTAGCCCGACAAGGTTTTTCCGCGCGTACGAAATCAATTCATCGACGATTGGGTTGAATTGATCATGAGAAAGGTTTTTTCTAAGCGCATGTTCCCAACGCTCATTGCGCTGAACATTCATGTACAGAAGAACCAAACTAATCGCGCCTGAAAGGGAAACTCGAACTTTCGTAGCTAGCAAAATGCGAATTAGGCCAAGCGCAGACCTTCTCTGAGCAAACTTGTCACTTGAACCGGTGGGCCTTTCGCCAGCGCGCCATAAGCTGACCAGACTGTCAATTTTCTCTGCGGCAGCAACAACACTGGCAAAGAGGCCTTCGGGTAGGTCATCCTGGCCATCGGGTAAATAGTGATCACGAATCGCGATCACAATGTCGGGATTTAGCCCTTCCGATTCGGCGAAATATCCACCCATTACGCCTTGGAGTTCTGGAAATTCGTTGACTAAATCACTGTTGAGATCAGCTTTAGCAAGATACCCAGCCTGTTTTGCTCGAACAGGATCAACCAATGCGAAACGAGCCAACTCCTCAGCGAGATACGAAATTCGCCACGCTCTGTCGTAGACCGTACCCGCATTGGCGTGGAAGACGATGTTCTTCAGATCATCCACGCGGCTTTCGAGCGTGCGCTTGCGGTCCTGGTCCCAGAAAAACTTGGCATCGCTCAGCCGCGCGCGCAGAACGCGTTCGTTGCCGGCGACGATTTCCTTGCCGCCGTCGTCGGCGATCATGTTGGCGACAAGCGCGAAGCGGTTCGCCATCTTTCCGGTCTTGGGATCGCGCAGGGAGAAATATTTCTGATGCGTGCGCATGGAGGTCTGTAGGATTTCCGGCGGCACATCCATAAACTCGTCCTGGACCGCGCCGATCAGGACCACCGGCCACTCGGCGAGGCCCGCGACCTCATCCAGAAGCCCCTCGTCCGGGATCATCTCGAGCCCGTGCACGAACGCGGCGGATTTCACCGCTTCGAAGATGATCGCCTTGCGCTCCTCGGCATCGAGGATGACGTGCGCCTTGCG
The DNA here is from genome assembly GCA_964498625.1 of uncultured Rhizobium sp. Taxonomy (GTDB): domain Bacteria; phylum Pseudomonadota; class Alphaproteobacteria; order Micropepsales; family Micropepsaceae; genus Rhizomicrobium. Next base: position 8,235 of record CAZCJI010000081.1, on the reverse strand, counting down.
CAGCTTCTCGACATAGTCGTCGTAGTGGCGCACTTCGATGGTGCCGCTCGATAGGAAACGATGGCCCTTGGTCGCGTTTCCACTTTGAACGCCCGCGAATTCGAACGGCACGACCTCGCCATCGAACATGCAGACGATGCCATGCAGCGGCCGCACCCAGCGCGTGCGAGATTCAACTGTTATACGATCGCCTTCTTCGGTGGTGATGTATGAGCCGCTCTCGGTCACCAGATACGACGGCTCCTGCGGCCAGCGCATGGATTTTGGCCACGGCAGTTTGCTGAAACACTCGGGAAGGATTTTCGCCAGCACTTCCGCCGTTGCACGGCCTTTGAAATGTTTTTTTGCGGCGTAAAATGATCCCTTCTTATCGGACCTGATTTCGCACTGCTCTAAAGTCAGTCCGTTCTTGGACAAAAAGCCATCTATTGCCGTCTTCGGCGCATCTGTGCGAGGACCTTTCAGGTCTTCTTCAATATCTTTGCCCTGCGCGGGTACTCCGGCTACGGCCAGAGTTAATCGACGTGGACCAGCGAAGGCTTTGTATGCCTCCACATAAATGCCTCTATCAACCAGCGCCGACTGTACAAGTCGATGCAGATCCTTCGCCGCCTGCGTCTGCATACGCGCGGGGATTTCTTCGGAGAATAATTCAAGAAGGAGGTCCGCCACTTACCCCTCCCCCGACGCTACGCGCCGCCCCCTCCCGCAAGGGGAGGGGGAAATCTCACCGATCATTTTCCCTCCCCCCTTGCGGGGGAGGGCGTTCGCCGCAGGCGAATGGGTGGGGGGTGGCATCGTGAAAATCATCTCAAGCAAATCTCGGTTCATATTCGCCCATCGGCGTTTCGAGCCATGCCTCGCAGCACGCTTTCGCCAGCGCGCGCACGCGGCCGATATAAGCGGCGCGCTCCGTCACGCTGATCACGCCGCGCGCGTCGAGCAGGTTGAAGCAGTGGCTCGCCTTGATGCACTGGTCATAGGCGGGCAGCGCGAGCTTCTTGTTGCCCTCGATCAGTTCGCGGCACTGCTTCTCCGCATCCTTGAAATGCTGGAACAGAATCTCGGTATCGGCCATTTCGAAATTGAACGCGGATTGCTCGATCTCGTTCTGATGAAACACTTCGCCGTAACGAAAGCTTTCGTTGTAAGCGAGGTCGTACACGAACTCGACGTTCTGCACATACATCGCGAGGCGTTCGAGACCGTAAGTGATCTCGCCCGATACCGGATCGCAATCGATGCCACCGACCTGCTGGAAGTAAGTGAACTGCGAGACTTCCATGCCGTCGCACCACACTTCCCAGCCGAGGCCCCACGCGCCGAGCGTCGGGCTCTCCCAATCGTCCTCGACAAAACGGATGTCGTGCAGCGCCGGATCGAGCCCGATCTCACGCAGCGAACCGAGGTACAAATCCTGAATGTCCGACGGCGCCGGCTTCATGATCACCTGGAACTGGTAGTAGTGCTGAAGCCGGTTCGGGTTCTCACCATAGCGGCCGTCCTTCGGGCGGCGCGAGGGCTGCACATAGGCGGCGCGCCACGGCCTGGGACCAAGCGCGCGCAACGTCGTCGCCGGGTGGAAGGTCCCTGCCCCCATCTCCAGATCATAAGGCTGGAGGATGAGGCAACCCTGCCGCGCCCAGTAGTTCTGGAGCGTCAGGATCAGATCCTGAAATGTCTTCGCCTTGGCCACGTTAAGTCCGGGTTCGAGGAAGGCCGGAACCTACAGACGCGGCCTCTATAGGACAAGAACGCCTTTCAGGCCGCTTGCGTGGTTCCGCCCGGATGTTGTCCGGCTCTCTGCGGCAGGAGAAGAACCAATGCAAGGATCGCGATTGCGAGCACCGCCGAGGCTATGGGGCGGCTCATATTCAAACCACCATGATTGAAAGGCTTGTCCAGAAAGTCGCCGACCGTGGCGCCTAGCGGGCGCGTGAGAATGAACGCCGCCCAGAACAGCAGCACGCGGGAGATGTTCGTCCAGAAGTATAACGCTGCCACAATCGCCAGTGCTGCACCGAAAATAAGCGCGCCGCCCAAAAAGCCGACGCCGGCATCGTCCGCCATCCAGTCGCCGAGCGCGGTGCCGAGCGTCTGCGAGAAGGTGATCGTCGCCCAGTAAAATGCCTCGACCTTTGGGGTATTGACCGTATCGACGGACACCGAGCCTTCCAGCCGGTACCAGAGCACGAGAACGGCGAGCACGCAGGCGAGCAGCAATGTCGAGCCGCCCGTGTATCCGATACCAAGCGAGCGATCGGCGAAATCGGCAAGCGTGGTGCCAAGCATCGTCGAGGCAATGATCGCCGCCCAGTACAGGAGCGGATGGAATTTCTTCACGGCGATCTGCACGATCACCAGGACCATAAAAGGAACGAAGACCAGCGCCGTGCCGATCAGATAGCCGTAACCGGTCGCGGCACTCGTCGTCTCGCCGAGCCAGGACATCGTGATCGTGTCGCCGCCGGTTTCGCCGAGCGTGGTAGCCAAGATCTTGATGATCCAGAAACCCAGCGTGATCGCGGGCACCTTGCTCAGCATATTCCTGGTTTCTTCGGTCATCGTCTCGCTTCAAAGGTTCGTTGAACTGCCGATGGAAAGAGCCGCGCCGCGAAGCACGGCATCGGCGGCACCAGTGTAGCTGCCATCAGCCTGATGCAACACAAGCCCCGGTGCCAGCACGGATTCCGCACGGCTGCCCTTGTGTGCCTGAAGGATCACGCGCTTCGCTGGCTCGCCAGCGCGCGGCCAGAGCGGGAAAATCGTCACACCGCGTTCGGGCAATCGTGCGAGCGCTTCGGACATCCGATCGGCGCGAAGGATGATGGTAAAGGTTCCTCCGCTCGCGGTGCGCTTGAGCCCGGCCTCGATCCAATCTCCGAGATGGCCGCCTATGTCCCGCAAAGCACGATCACGCGATTCCATCGGCGAGGCCTGTCCGCTCTCTCCGTGAAACGGCGGATTGCAGAAGACATGCGCGAAATCGCGCCTCAGTTCTCTCGGCAGATCGAATACGTCGCCGGCAACAAACCGGATGCGCGCGCCAAAACCATTTTGCGCCGAATTTTCATTCGCCAGCGCCACCAATTCGGGATCGATCTCAAGGCCGGCGATGGAACACCCGGCAGCGCGCTGCGCCAGACACAAAGACGCCGTCCCGCAGCCGCCACCCAGTTCAAGGCCTTCATCTTCTGTCCGCGCCGGAATAGCGGCCGCCAGCATGACCGCATCGAGCCCTGCGCGAAATCCATCCGCGAACTGGCGAACAGCGATCCGCCCATCGAGGAATCGATCGGTAGTCAGCACTGTCATGGCTCGACGATCGCGTCCGGCACCCCCTCACGCAGCAGACGCTGGGCCTGCGCGAATTCCTCATCCGGTACCATCAGCCGGCGCGGCAAAACGCCCACGCTGCCCTCCATCGCGCTCATCTGTGAATCGAAGATCACGGCTGCGATCCCCGCATCCTTCAGAACGGTCTCGGCAAAATGGAGTTGAACGAGGTTGTTCGTTTTCAACACAGCGCGCATATCTCTACCCGGTTGGAGACGGTCGGCTTGACCATACGGGGCGGACACGTAATCTCGCAACGCCGGGCCGGACCGGCAAGGGATTTACCGTGCTCACGACCGATACCAAGATTTCCGATGTCTCGCCCGTCGAGAGGCTGCATGCCCTCGTTGGCGGCGACATGGCCGCGACCGACAGACTGATCCACAAGCGCATGGGAAGCACCGTTGTGCTTATTCCCGACCTGTCGCGTCACCTGATCGATTCCGGCGGCAAACGCCTTCGCCCGCTGCTCACGCTCGCTGCGGCGCAATTGGGCGGCTATCGCGGGCTGGGGCATGTGAAGCTCGCGGCCGCGGTGGAGTTCATTCACACCGCCACCCTTCTTCACGACGATGTCGTCGATGAAAGTTCCCTGCGCCGCGGGAAGGTCTCAGCCAATATCGTCTGGGGCAACAAGCCGAGCGTCCTGGTCGGTGACTTTCTGTTCAGCCGCGCGTTCCAGCTGATGGTCGAGACCGGAAGCCTGACGGTACTCGACATCCTCGCCGGCGCCTCGGCGATCATCGCCGAAGGCGAAGTGATGCAGCTCAAATCGGCGAACAATCTCGGTGTGACGGAGGGAGATTATCTGCGCGTCGTGAGCGCCAAGACGGCGGCGCTGTTCGCCGCGGCCGCGGAATCCGGCGCCGTGATTTCAGAGCAGAGCGACGAGCGGATCGCCGCGATGCGCGACTACGGCCAAAACCTCGGGATCGCATTTCAGCTCGTCGACGACGCGCTCGATTATTCCGGACGCCAAGCCCTCATGGGAAAATCCGTGGGCGACGATTTCCGCGAGGCCAAGGTCACACTCCCCGTCATTCTCGCCTATGCACGCGCCAGCGACGCTGCACGCAGATTCTGGACCCGGGCCATCGAGACCGGGCCGCAAGGCGAAGCCGATCTGGACCGCGCGATCACGCTTGTGGAGGAGACCGGCGCGATCAGCGAAACGATGGTCCGCGCAAGGCGCTATGCCGGCGATGCGAAGCGCGCGCTGGAAATCCTTCCTGCCGGCGAAATCCGCTCGATTCTCGGTGACATTGCCGATTTCTGCGTGGAACGCGCCTATTGAATCGTCTTCGCTGCCCGGACCCACCAACCGGGGTTGGCGGCAGACAGACGCTGCGCCGCATGTGCCGCCGAAGCATCATCCTTGAAGATTCCAAAGCATGTCGCCCCGCTTCCCGACATTCGGGCGAGTAGGACATCCGGAAGACGTCTGAACGCGGACAATACCTCGCCGATCACCGGCTGCAGGTTTCGCGCAGGAGCTTCGAGATCGTTTTTGGTTTGCATCAGGAATCGCAATGGATCGTCAGAAAGCCCCAGTCGCAATCCCAGGCCGGACCGGCTTTTCAGTGTCCGGAACACGTCTGCCGTCGATACGTTCACGCGCGGATTGACGAGGACGAGAGACAGCGCCGGAACACTGACCGGCGTGAGGATATCGCCGCGGCCTTCCATCCAGGCCGCTTTCCCACGGATACACACCGGCACGTCCGAACCGAGGTCTGCCGCGACCTCGTGAAGATTGGATCTGTTCAAACTCCACAACTCATTCAACCCGCGCAGCGCCGCCGCAGCGTCGGCAGAGCCGCCGCCAATGCCCGATGCAATGGGCAGGTTCTTGGTAAGCGTGATGGCGGCGTTTGCGTTCAACGCCCGGGCCGCCTTCAAAACGAGATTGTCGCCATCCGAAGAGAGACCTTCGGCGAACGGACCTTCGATGCGCACGGACAATTCGCTTGAGCGTTCGAGCGTCAGCACGTCGCCGATGTGAACGAAAACGGCCAGGCTTTCCAGAGGATGAAAGCCGTCGGCGCGCTTGTCACCGACATGGAGGAACAGATTGACCTTCGCCGGCGAGAAGACCCGGACGATGTCAGTTGTAACCGCCGGCCGTCTGTAGTTTCTGCTCGATCTTGGACTTCTCTTCCGCTTCGGGACCGAATGCGAGCGCATGATTCCACTGGAAGCGCGCGTCCCGTTTGCGATCGACCTTCCACAACGCGTCGCCGTAATGGTCGTTGATCGTCGGATCGCCGGGCACCAGCAGGACCGCGTCCTCCAGCGTCTTGGCCGCATCGGCGAAACGCCCGAGGCGGTAGTAAGCCCACCCGACACTGTCGACGATGTAGCCATCATAGGGCTTCAGGGATCGCGCCTTCTCCAGCATCTTGAGTGCGTCGGGAATATTGCGGTTCTGATCAACATAGCTGTAGCCGAGGTAGTTCAGCGTCTGCGGCTCGTCGGGGCTCAATTTGAGCGCTGTTTGCAGATCGGCTTCCGCAGCCGCCCAGTTCTTTGAGCGGTCCCGTGCGATGGCGCGCGCGAAAAACAGCGGCCAGTCTTTCTTCTGGGGCGTGCCGAGCGCGTCCACGGCACGATCGTAAGCGGACGCCGCATCCGGGAATTTATTGGCGGCACGATAGGCGTCGCCCAGCGCGGTCCATGCCTCGACGTCTTTGGGCTGCGCCTCCGCCAATGCTTTCAGATCGCGAATGGCTTCATCCGACTTGTTGAGCCGGGCCTCGTCGGTTGCGATCTGAATGGCTGCCATCCGATAATACGGCGACGCACGATCGATATTGCGATAGGCCTGTATCGCGTCACCGTATTTCTGCAGCGTTTCCATACGATCGCCCAGAAGGATATTTGCGAGATCGAGCTTGGGATTCAGGTAGATCGCCAGACGCAGATAGAGAATGGAAACATCGGTGCTCTGCTCTTCGTTCAGAGAGGCGGCAATCCCGAACAATGCCTCGGCAACACCGTCCTGCGGACGCTTGACCAGAGAATCCGGCTTGTCGTTCCTTGCAATGCGCGCCAGGCCGTCATTGAAGATCGGCGACAATGCGGCATTAGACGCAAGCTTGCCATAAAATGCGCGGGCATCGGCGGCGCGTCCATTGCGCTCCAGGAACCTGCCATAGGCATTGACCAGGCGCGGCGACGGTCCGTCGGATTTCAGCGCCTCGCTATAGGCCGCGTCTGCCGCCGCCGTCTGACCGAGATATTCGAATATCAATGCCTGATGAAACGCCGCGGTCGTGTCCATACCCGTCTGGCCACGCAGGGACTTAAAATCGGCGTCGGTCGCGGCGGTATCTCCCATGCCGGCGGCGGCCCATGCATCCACCAGTGCGACGGTCAGCGACGTGAAAGTGCCCTTTGCGGATTTTGCGATTTCCTCGCGCGCGGCTTTGTAGTCGCCACCCTTCAATTCCGAAACCGCGAGGACAAGTCTGGAGGCGCGATCGTCGGGCGTGGTGGCGACCAGGCGCTTTGCGAGTTTGGCGGCGCTGTCGATATCGCCGGAGGACGTTGCATAGAAGAACGCAAGCGCCTGAAGCATGGGATCGTTCGGTTCATGCTGCAGGCTCTCGCCGTAATATTTCGCGGCATCCGACATGTCGTGTTCGTCCGCCGCGAAACGACCGGACAGATAGGCGCTATACGCCGACGCATCGTCGTCGGCGCGCGTCGAAGCGGCGGCGGTGAAGCTGATGGCCGACAACGCGGCGGCCAGCAGGAGCGGCGTCTTGCGCAACGGATATCTCCTTACATATTCGAGTAGTTGGGTCCGCCCCCGCCCTCCGGCGTAACCCAAGTGATATTCTGTTCCGGGTCTTTTATATCGCATGTTTTGCAGTGAACACAGTTCTGCGCGTTGATCTGAAAGCGCGGACCTGACGCTTCTGTAACAACCTCGTAAACGCCTGCGGGGCAGTAACGCTGCGCCGGTTCCGCATATTCGGGCAAATTTACCCGGATCGGTATGGACGGATCCTTAAGAACGAGATGGACCGGCTGGTCTTCTTCATGGTTGGTATTTGACAGAAATACCGAGGACAGCTTGTCGAAGCTGAGCACACCGTCCGGTCTCGGGTAAGCGATCGGCTTGCATTTGTCGGCGTGTTTCAGCGTCGCATAGTCCGGCTTCCCGTGTTTGAGCGTGCCGAGGAACGAGAAACCGAAAAGCTGGTTGGTCCACATGTCGATGGCGGCTAGCGGGACGCCCACGACGGTGCCGAGCTTCGACCACAGCGGCTTCACATTGCGGACGCACTTCAGGTCCTTGTAGACGTGGCTCGCACGATAAGCCTCTTCGTATGTGTCGAGCGTGTCATTCGCGCGGCCTTCGCCTAACGCGGCAAATGCGGCTTCGGCGGCGAGCATGCCGGTCTTCATGGCGTTGTGGCTGCCCTTGATGCGCGGGACATTCACGAAGCCTGCGGAACAACCGATCAGCGCGCCTCCAGGAAATGCGAGTTTTGGAACGGACTGAAAGCCTCCTTCCGTGATCGCGCGTGCGCCATAACCGATGCGCTTGCCGCCTTTGAGCATCTCCGCGATGCGCGGGTGATGCTTCACGCGCTGGAATTCATCGAAGGGCGATGTGTAGGGATTCCAGTAGTTCAGATGAACGACGAAACCGATGGAGCAGAAATTCTCGCCCCAGTGATACATGAACAATCCGCCGCCGGTCTTGTCGTCCAGCGGCCAACCGAAGGAATGCATCACCAACCCGCGCTTGTGATTTTCCGGCTTCAGCTCCCAGAGTTCTTTCAGGCCGATGCCGAACTTCTGCGGATCGCGACCCTCATGCAGACCGAACTTCGCGCCCAGCCGTTTCGACAATGAACCGCGCGCGCCTTCGGCAAACAGCGTGTACTT
>CAZCJI010000080.1:0-10589 GCA_964498625.1 uncultured Rhizobium sp. | reverse complement strand
ATTTTCTCGTAAAATCATAGATATAACGCTGACGCCGATAGACGCTGTCCATCAAGGCGGCATGGGTCGCGCCGGCGGTCACGGTCTTTAGGACAGAGCCCGGCGGACATAGACGTGGAACCCGCCATAGATCGAAGAGCGGTCCTGGGCATGCCAGGCGCGGCTCTGGGCCTCGAGATAGGTCCATGGCGCGAGCAGTTCCGCCGGCAGTTTGCGCGGCAGGGGTGAGTCGGCGCCGGCGGTGCGGAAGATCACGCGTGCGTCGCGCGTATCGGCGGTGCGATCGATCTCGCGCCACAACGCCTCGAGCTGATCGGGGTTCATCCAGTCCTGGGCATCGAGGAGAACGTAGCGGTGCATCGAGTGCGCCGGCTGTTGCACCAGGAAATCGGTGAGCGAGGCGTGATGGACCTCCACCTTGTCCGTCCGTGTACGGATCACATCGTAGACATCGCGGCGCAGATAGGCGGGCACGGCCTCGCGATTTTCGACATCGTAGCCGCGGCCGAAAGCCTGCCACGCGAAATAATTCTCGTTGATCGGAAAATCGCAGGCGAGCCGCTCGACGCGCTCGCGCAATGACGCAATAGCGCTGCCATTGTTGGTCGAAACGAGTTCGTCATACTGCGCCGGAGGGATGCCGAGCGCGTAGAGCGAGACCGGAGATTTCGACAGCAGCTTGACGGATTTGTAGTCGAACAGCGGCGCGATCGTGCGCTCAAACGCCTCGCGTTGCTCCTGTGGCGTGCGTGCCGAAAGGATGCCGTTCAGGCGCTTGCCGTGCAGCCTGGCCGCGATGTGCAGAATCCCGATGAACCGGCCGAGCAGGCCATAGCGATAAAGATTGCGCGCGAACATGTTGATGCGCCGGCCGTGCAGGGGAATGTGCTTCTCCCAGTGGCGCCGCGTCGTCGCGTCGAGATGCCGGCTCAGGAAATTGTCGTAGGCGTCGCGATTGGCCTTGTCGTTGGCCTGGCCGAAAAAGCGGAAGAACTCCTCGTAGGAGGGCAGATTCTTTAGCGCGGACAATTTCAGCCGCGTCAGCGCGATATGGTTGGGGTTGAGATCGACGGCGATGATCTTGGCGGGGTCGGCGGCGAGGTAGTTCAACACATTGCAGCCGCCGGATGCGATCGTGAGCAACCGATGCTCCGGTCCGAGTTGCAGCGCATCGAGATCCACGTCCGGATCTTCCCAGATCTGGTTATAGACAAACCCTTGAAACATAAGGGTAAAGAGTCGTTCCAGCGCACCGCGTTTGGTGTGTGCCGGCTGCTGATGGGCGGCACGCTCAAGAAGCAGGTTTGTCATGGATTCCCTGGAGGTCGCTCGGAGCGCAATGAACGCGCCTTGTAGGACAGATCGAAGCTCTCAGGCAAAGCCTTTGGCCTGATTTTGTGACAGGACTTTGACATCTTGCGCTGCAGCATCGCCGCCTCTAAGGGGAACCACATGACGCAGTCCGTCAAGACACCGATCGAAGAAGTGCTCGATCTCCTCGATCTGGAGAAAATCGAGGAGAACATCTTTCGCGGCGTTTCGCCGAAAGACCGGATGCAACGCGTTTTCGGCGGCCAGGTGCTCGGTCAGGCGCTGGTTGCGGCAGGCCGCACGGTAGAAGGCCGGGTCTGCCATTCCTTCCACGCTTATTTCCTGCGCGCCGGCGATCCCAAGGTTCCCATTCTTTATGAGGTCGACCGGTCGCGTGATGGGGCAAGCTTCACGGCGCGTCGCGTCGTCGCCATCCAGCACGGTCGGCAGATTTTCAATCTGGCGGCATCGTTCCAGACCGTAGAGCAGGGCTACGAACATCAGTTCGAGATGCCGAAAGTCCCGATGCCAGAAGACCTTCCCGACGAACACACGCTGCGCTTGCGCGAGATCGAAAAGATGCCGCCCGAAGCGAAGGAATGGGCGCTGCGTCCGCGCCCGATCGAGATGCGTCCCGTCCAGTATCGCGGCTTCTATAATCGCGGCAAATCCGAGCCGTTCGACAATATCTGGATCAGGGCGACGGGGCCTGTGCACGACGACATCGCCACCCAGCAGGCGGTGTTGGCCTATGCCTCCGACATGTCGCTGCTCGATACGGCCTTGCTGCCGCACGGCGTGGACTGGCATTCCGGGATGCAGATGGCGAGCCTCGACCACGCGATGTGGTTCCATCATCCGTTTCGCGTCGATGATTGGCTGCTCTATGCGCAGGATAGCCCGAGCTCGTCTGGCGCGCGCGGCTTCAACCGCGGCGCCATGTATACGCGCGAGGGGAAACTCGTGGCCTCGGTGGTTCAGGAAGGTCTGATGCGCCCGCGTCTTCCGGCGAAAAGCTGATCGTCAGTTCGTCCACTTTATCTGAGGCACGCGACGCGGGTGGCTATAGAAGGTGTTCGTCATCGTGAGCGGTATTTTGATGAGCCATGTCGTGGGCGGTGTGAAATTGTAGGTCACTTCCGACAAGATCACGCTGCCGCCTGTACTGATAATGCCGGCCGGTACCGTCACCGCCGACCCGTGCGTCCGTGGTGTGCCGCTGTTCGCTTGACTCCAGTCAACCACGCCGCCGCCATGGCCGTCGTCGATCACGCTCGTAATGACGATTTGCAGGTTTGCGACCGGGAAGGGGAAGACCATGGCGCTGAGCGCGGAGAAGACGTTGCTCATGTCGCCGGCATTGACCGAGCTTTCCTGCGCGATCAGATCGCTGGCGGCGCTTGCCGTGTCGCTCACGTCCGTTTTGCAGACCACAGCATCGGTGATCTCGATGGCGCCAAAGACCAGCACCAGCATGACCGGCAAGATCATGGCGAATTCCACGGCGACGATGCCACCACACGCGTGGCGGAACCTGCGCAATATGCTCAACATCCGCTCAGCCCCGTCGTGAATGGTTCGTTGCGGAAAGCCTGCGCGGCGTAGAGCAAATGATCGTTGTTGGCCATGTTGGTCAGAAACGGCGTCAGTACCGGCGTGAACACGGTCCAGGCATAGAACATCCGGACAAGAACGACGCTGCAGGCGGTCCCGGTTTGGAAGTTGTTGAGCGGAATCATGTTGCCGTTCGAATCGAGCGGCGGCGAAAAGCCGACCGTTCCGAAGGTCGTGAATGATTCAACGTCGACGAATAGGTTGGTGTCACACGGAATGAGCGGCGCAACCTCGTTGCAAACCAGCGTGCGGACCTGGGTCTGAGTCATGCCGCTGGCCTGAATCTGACCGGTACGGATCATCCGCGCGACGTCGTTGGTCGCGTGCTGCAAGGTCGATTGCGCGAACCAAATGATGCCGATTTCCATGATTGCGAACAGGAGCAGGAAGAAAATCGGTGCGATCATTGCGAATTCGACGACCGCCGAGCCAGAACGCGCTTGGGCGCGCCGGCGGCGTACGAGAGCACGCAGACGTTTATTGGTTCTTGCACCAAGCCCGATCACGATCGAGGTCCCAGCCGCTTCCACATACTGTGGGTAGGCCGAAACGGCCCGCAGGCAAAGAAGAAGCTGAAGGCGTGATGAAGAAACTCTTTACCACGGCATCCGGATTGGCTGCGCGTTAAGAGCTTATTTATCTTTCTTTATAGCATTATGGATTTCGCCCATGACGTTAATGCGCTCCTAACCAGGACGCGGGAAAGTGCGGGATATCGGCGGCGTCCGGATCGATGATGCGGGGTCAAGGCTTCGTTGGGGTATTGCATCATGTCGATCGGCGCAAAATCTCGCTTCGCGGCGGCGCAGGCGATTCTCTCCGGCTTCACCAAACGCGTTGTCGGCTTCGGGCGTTCCAAACGCGCGAATGTCGCGATGATATTCGCTCTCTCGCTGGTGCCATTGGCGCTCGCCGCCGGAACCGGTCTCGATTACGCACGCGGCATGCTCGTGCATGCGGAACTGATCACGGCGCTCGACGCCGCGGGACTGGCCGTTGGCGCAACGCCGGGATTGACGATAGGGCAGATGCAGGCGCTGGCGCAGAAGTATTTCAACGCCAATTACGGTCTCGATTCGAGTTTCGGAACGCCGACTGTCGTCCTCGTTTCCGTGGGGACGCAGTCCGTGACGGTGAGCACCACTGACGCAATGCCGACGACATTGATGAATCTCGCCGGCTTCACGAACCTCAACGTTTCAGCAGCCTCGACGGTCGTGTGGGGCCAGCAGAAGCTCTGGGTTTCGCTTGTGCTCGACAATACTGGTTCGATGAACCAGGCCGATAACACCGGCACCACCAAGATCAGCGCTCTCAAGACGGCGACGCATTCGCTTCTCACGATGCTTCAGAATGCGGCCTCTTCGGGTGGCGCCGGTTCTGTCCAAGTTGATATCGTCCCGTTCGCGCGAAACGTGAAGATCGGCACGTCCTATTCCAGCGCCCTCTGGCTCAGCTGGACGGACTGGCTGGCGGCACCGACACCGGCGCCGTCAAAAACAGTCGGTCCCGGCTCGAACTGTCCGTATACGGATGGCAGCAACGGCTTTCACTGCCAGAAGAGCCCGACCAATGGCGACAGCGATACCTCGACCATCCCGAACAGCGGAACCTACAAGGGCTACATCTGTCCGAGCGTAAGCACCGTCGGCCACTACTACAACGGTTGCTGGACCAGCACCGGCTCGAGCGGAAACTACACGCACACCTGGACGGCCAATGCCAAGAGCACCTGGGGCGGTTGCGTCACCGACCGCACGCAAGACTACGACACGATGAACACGACCCCTGCGACCAGCAACCAGAGCACCATGATGGTGGCCGAGAATTCGCCGAGCTGTGTGAGTGCGACCGCGCTGCCGTTGACTTACAATTGGACGACGCTCAGCAGTGAAGTTGACTCCCTGGTCGCCAACGGCACCACGAACCAGACCATCGGTCTGGTTTGGGGCTGGCAGGCGCAGACCCAGGGCGTTCCGTTTACTCCTCCGGCGCTCCCCGCGAACACGCAGCAGGTCATGATTCTGCTGAGCGACGGTCTGAACACGCAGGATCGCTGGTATGGCAACGGTACGGATGAGGCCACGCAGGTCGACGCCCGCATGTCGGCCGCCTGCACCAATCTCAAAACCGCCGGCATTGTTGTCTACACTGTATTCGTGGACCTCAACGGCACGCAGGGCAATTCCCAGGTGCTGCAGAACTGCGCCACGGATCCGTCGAAATACTTCGATCTGACGTCGTCGGATCAGATCATCGCGACATTCCAGGCGATCGGTCAGCAGATCACCAACCTGCGCGTCGCTCTGTAGGCGGCAGATATCATCAACGAAAAAGGCCGCCGCAATGAAGCGGCGGCCTTTGTGTTCGCGATAACGATGCGATCAGCGCTGGGCGGTTGCCGCCGCTGCCTTGAGGGCCTGATCCTGGTGGCCGGACTGCGTGCTCGTGGTATCGTCCACGAAGCTCTTCTGATCGCCCGGAACCGGATTGGTCTCGCAATGCGCGGGCGTACAGGCATAGCTGAACTGGTTCGTGCCCTTGTTCAACGTGATCATTCCGCCGCTGCGATTGGCGACGGTAATCTGCTGATTGGCGATCATCTGGCTCTGCGCGCCAAGCGCCACCATATTCGTGACGCCGAATGTCTTGCCCAGCACAAAGGCGTGGTAGGGGTCGATCACGGTGGCGTCCGCGATGGTGGGATTGCCGACAAATACCGTCGAGACCGGACGGCTGAACGTCACGAGCCTAACCTGGTCCATCACGATGGATACGCCGCCCGTCGGCGTGGCAGCGGTATTGGAAGCGGTGCGATGCTTGGCTGGTGCCTTGTGCACAACAACCTTGTGCGTGGCCGCCTTACGATGAACCGGCATTTTGCCGTTCGCCAGCCCCGCGTTGGCGGTGCAGACGACCGAAGCGGCAGCGAGCAGAACGATGCGGAGACGCATGGCGGAAATCCCGGATTGGTTCCACTCCAGCCTAAACTTTCCGGCGTGAAGGAAGCCTTAATGGGTCAATGCGCGGCGGCGGATTCCGGGCTGATCGGCAGGGTGGTCTTCGTCCCCAATTGCGCGGCGGCCGCCTGTCTTTCCGCAGCCGCCACGATGCGTGCCGCCAGCCAGATCGAAAGAAGGGTTACGGCAATTCCGCCGAACGCATCGACGAGGTGATGCCCACCCTGGATCGGAATCGCGGCGAGAACCGTCACGTTGAGGACGATCGCAGGCCAGCGCAGCATCGGCAAGCCGCGCGCGTACCACATCAGAACGAGCGCCTGCAGGGTGTGATACGACGGAAATCCCACAATGCCGCGCAGTTCCTTCGGCGAAATGAAGCCCGGCCCATCTTTCAGCATCTGCACGAGGGCATGGCCGTAGTCAGACGCGAGCGCGAGGCCCAGTTTGCCCGCCACCGCAGGGGGAAGCGTGTAGACGGAAAAAGCGCCGAACGACGGCGCCAGCGTCCATACGGCAAGCGTGATCACCGCTCCGAGCGTGAGGGCGAGGCTGAAGCGATAGAGCTCCGCGATCTTCTTGCCGAATCCCAAGGCGAAAACGAGCACGACGCTTTGCGGCATGACGGAGAGGTAGGCAAGCTTCAAAATTGCGTTTGCCGCCGGGTATTGCGCGATAAAACCCATCAGATCTGGCCAATTGAAACCAAGCGCGCGATCGGCGGCAGCAAGTACCTCATCTATGCGCGGGCCGGCAATGGTCAGGAGCAGATAGCTCAGCAACACGCAACCTGCGGGAAACACTATCAGAAACGTGGAACAGGCGAGGATGGCGCTCAGAACCTCGTCGCGCCGCACGACTGTGTAGAATATGCCCGCCGCCGCGAGCGGCAACATCGCTACGGCCAGCAAGCCGTAGTTGTGTGCGTCGTACGAGAAATGCCTCGCAACCAGCCACGCGCCGTCGAGCAGCACGAGCGCCACGGACATGACAAAAAGAACGCGGTTCAGGATCCCTTGCATATGACTTTGTCCGCTGTGGCGCTCTTGCTTAGCCGACGCAGTGTTAATGCGGCGAAAAGGGCGTGATGAATTCGTTCCGTGCGAAGAGAGAATTTTTTAAGCCGCTCATTTTAGCAAATTTGTCCGGTATCGTAAATAAATCGCGAGATTTAACTTCGGCTCACATCGATACGCGGGGTTTTTGTTTCGTTGTGACACTCTTCGGCAAATCCGCACGCTCGTCGCTTAAGGCGGCGTTAAGTTCAGGCCGTATAGGCTCCACGTACAGTCCGAGCAGACTCCGTTGGGGTGTCAGCCGGACATCCTAGGGTGTCTAGAAAAAGTGGAGGCTAAAATGACCAATCTGTTTTCTCGTTTTGTGCGTGACGAATCCGGCGCGACAGCCATTGAATACGGCCTGATCGCTGCCTTGATTGCAGTCGTGATTATCACCGCCGTGACGACCGTCGGCAACAACCTGTCGACCACGTTCGGTAAGGTTTCGACCGGTCTCACGACCAGCTAATCGCTCCGAAGTCGCGCAGCAATGCGCAAATGCGGCGGCCGCTTCTTACGGAGCGGCCGTTCGCTTTTTGTGAGGACGGGATGATGCTCGCACAATTGATTGTTCTGTTTGTGGTGCCCGCCTTGTTCGCGGCATCCGCCGGCTGGGATCTTGCGAGCTATACGATTCCCAATTTTCTTTCCGTCACGCTGATTGCGCTTTTCGGCGTATTTGCGATTTCTACAGGTTTGCCCGCCGCGGCGATCGGCGGTCACGTGCTCGCCGGCGCCGCAGGCCTAACGGTGGGATTTGCGCTCTTTGCCTTCGGTTTCATCGGCGGCGGAGATGCGAAACTGTTTGCGGCCGCAGCCTTGTGGCTCGGTATTCCGCAGCTGCTCGAATACGCCATTATCACTTCTCTTATAGGCGGCGTTCTGGCGCTTCTGCTGGTCAGCCTGCGCAGCCTGCCGATGCCGGCCGCTCTGGCCGGCCGGGACTGGGTCGCGCGGCTCCATGATTCAAAGGCCGGCATTCCGTACGGGGTCGCGCTCGCGACGGCCGCGCTCGTCGTTCTTCCGCACTCGGAAGCCTTTCATATCGCGGTGCGCTGACGGGCGCCGCGCCGTGTAGCAATTGCACAGCGTCTTCTTAAGCATTTTCTAAAGGGTTACGTGGTCGAATTGGCACGCATAGGAGCCAGCTTCCATGAACACGTCTCGTCTCATCGTCCTCGGTCTCGCAGCGGTTGCAGCCGGGGGAGCCGCTTTCCTCGCCCGCGGATTGCTTGGCGGTGGAACGCCCCCCGTACAAGCTTCGCTGCCGCCGCCTATTCAGACGAGCCAGGTGCTCGTGGCCGCAAGCGATCTCACGCCGGGACAGAGATTGCTGCCGGAAGAAACGCGTTGGCAGAAATGGCCCAAAAGCTCCATCGATCCGAGCTTTCTGACATCGGACAACACGCCCAATCTTGAAGAGACCGTGAAAGGCACGGTGGTGCGAGCCCCGATCGTGGCGGGCGAACCGATCACACTGGTCAAGGTTGTGCGCTCCGATGCGGCCGGCTTCATGGCCGCGACGCTGACGCCCGGTATGCGTGCGGTCTCCATTCCGGTTTCCGTCGCTTCGCTCGCGGGCGGTTTCATTCTGCCCAACGATCGCATCGATCTGATGCTGACCTCACAGCTGCAGGATAATTCTCACCGCTTCCGCACCACGACATTCCTGCGCGATGTGCGCGTCCTTGCCATCGACCAGGCTTTCTCGGATTCGAAAAATCCCGACAAAAGCCAGAAGCCCGTCTCCGACGTGAAAACCGCGACGCTGGAGTTGACGCCGGTGCAGGCTGAGCGTGTCGCGCGCGCACAGGCAAGCGGTGTCTTGTCGCTTTCGCTTCGTCCGTTGCAGGACAAGGCGGCCGCGAAGGGGACAGACCGCGTCGCTGCAGCGCGCACAAAATACAACATCGGGCCCGAGGCGAACGACGCCGGCGAAGTCGCGGTCATCCGCTACGGCCTCGTTCATGCTGACGCCACGTCGAGCGGGGAATAAAAAATGTCGAAACGTCCTCTCTTGGCCCTTGTCGTTGCAGCAGGCCTTTGCTGCGGTACCGCCGGTTCCTTCGCGGGCGGTGCCAACGTCGATGACGCCAATGCGCGTGTCGTCAACGTCTCCGTCCACGATACCAACAAATCCAGCCGCCGCATCGTCCTGGCGCTGAGCAAGGCGACCGTCGTGCAACTCGATGCCGACGCGCGCGATGTGCTGGTATCCAATCCCGACATCGTCGATGCCGTGGTGCGTACGCCCCGGCGCATTTTCCTGCTGGCCCAGAAAACAGGCCAGACCAACGCATTCTTCTTCGATGCCGCGGGCCATCAAATCCTGTCGATCGACATCCGGGTCGAGAAAGACACCGGCGATCTCGGTGCGATCATTCACACCAACATTCCTGGCTCCAACGTCAAAGTGTCGGGACTCAATGACAACATCGTGCTCACCGGTACCGTGCAAAGCGCGCAAGATTCGACGCGCGCGCAGGATCTCGCGGCACGCTTCGCCGGCGATCCCACGAAAGTGGTCAACATGCTCAGCATCGGTTCCGCGGAACAGGTGATGCTGAAAGTGCGCGTCGCCGAAATGGACCGCAACGTCGCCAAGCAGTTCGGCGTCAATCTCTCCGAGGCTGCGATGGCCTCGGGCGTTCCGATCTTTGCATCGACCGGCAACCAGTTCGGGCTTCTGGGCCATGCGTTGAGCGATGCGTCAGGCGCGCAATTCGGCGCGGTCTGTCCTTCGCAGATTCTTCCCGGCCAGACAATTGTCCAAACGGGTCCGTCAACGTCACAGCTCAGCTCGACATACACGAGAACCGTAACCTGCAACGGTCCCAACAATCTTCAGGGTATCGTCCAGGCGCTCGATCAGATCGGCCTGGTTCATATTCTTGCCGAACCGAACCTGACCGCCGTGTCGGGCGAAACGGCACGCTTTCTTGCGGGCGGCGAGTTTCCGGTGCCCGCGGGCCGCGATACCTCCGGCAACGTCTCCATCGCGTTCAAGGAATTCGGCGTTGGACTGTCGTTCACGCCGGTTGTGTTGAGCCCGGGACGTATCTCTCTGCAGATCTCGACCGAAGTGAGCGAGCTTACCAATACGGGTGCGTTCACGCTGACGGGCGGCACGACGGTTGATCCGAACACCGGACAGCCGGTGACTGCGCCGGGTGTCACGATCCCGGCCCTGTCCGTGCGACGTGCGCAGACGACGGTCGAATTGCCGTCGGGGGGAAGTTTCGCGATCGCTGGATTGATGCAGCACACCACCAAGCAGGTGCTCGAGGAATTCCCGGGTATCGGCAACATGCCTGTGCTCGGCGCGCTGTTCCGCAGCCGCGATTTCCAGAACAACGAAACCGAGCTCGTCGTTCTTGTGAGCGCCTATCTCGTCAATCCGACGGCGGAATCCAAATTTGCTGCCCCCACGGACGGCTATCAGATCCCGACCGATCTCGAAACGCTTCTGCTCGGCCGCCTCAACGCCGAATACAAGCGTGACCCCAATGCCCCGGGCCAGAAGACCGCTTCCGGTTCTGTCGGCTACATCGTGCAATAGGAGTGCGTTTTATGCGGACCACCAAAGACATCATCCGCTTCGCTTCCCTGGCGGCCCTGCTGCTTGCAGGAAGCTGCGCCGCGCCGA
>CAZCJI010000079.1:0-10753 GCA_964498625.1 uncultured Rhizobium sp. | reverse complement strand
GGCGGCCAGCAGCTTGCTCATCTCCCATTTTCCGTCGGGGCCGGAGTGCGGCTTTTGTTGCTTCTGGCGCCCAGTCAGCTTGCGCGCCAGCCCGAACATGCCTTCCCGTTCGCGTTCTTCTTTGGTCTGCTCTTCCGGCGTGATATCGGGCGTGGCCTTGGCGGCCGTGCGTGCGCGAATGGTCGATAGCGTGCGCGCCGAGATATCCAGCATCTCCTCGGTCTCGTTGCGCACCATCTGACGGATGCGCTGCGCTTCCTGCTGCGCGATGCCGGGAAGGGCCGAGACATGACGTTGCGCTTCATCGGCGACGGCGGCCAGCGCCGCGCGCATTTCGGCTGCTTTCGCCGATAGTTCGCCGGATGTGCGCAGGAGACGTTCGCATTCCGCCATCGCTTCCCCGACCAGCGAATGGGCGTCGTTCTTCGCCTGACCGGCGGTTTCGCTGATCAGCGTACGCGCGCCGGTGGTCGCTTCGCGGACCGTATCGGCGAGCTTTGCGAGCGTGCCGTGCGCAATGTCGCTCGCCTCTTTCAGCCGCTGCGCTTCAGCAAGTAGATTTTGCATGAACTCACGTGTCTGCGAGGAGGTCTGTGCGACGAGCGCCTGAAGATGTCGCTCGGTATTGCCGGCCGCAACTTCGAATTTCTGCGACTCGCCGCTCAAAGCTTCCACGGCGCGCGTCATGGAAGCCGACTCCCGCGCCACCGTGCTTTCGAACGACGCGCTTTCCTCTTTCAATTTGCCGAGAACATCGGTCATCGCCGCGCGATGCCGTTCGTGCCGGCCGAGAATGAATTCGGCGCGCGCCATGGTCGCCTCTGAGACCGATTCTATAGATTTCGCCTGACGATCCAGTTCGACCGCGGCTTGGCGCGGTGCTTCCGCCGCCGCACTCGCTGCGGAACGGAAATCGGATGCATGGGTCTCAAGTGTCTGTCCAGCAGCTTTCAGCGATGTTTCCGCGGTTTCGATCGATGCTTTCAATTGTGCCGCGCGTCCGGCAACGGTTTCGCTGGCGCGCGAGGCCGCGTCGCTCAGCGTCTGCGCCGAGGCTTCGATGCGCTCGCGTTCCTGCACCAGACGATTGGCGATGCTTTCGCCGGCGCGTGCCGCCGCATCCGACAGGGAGCCGGTCATTGTCTCGATGCGCTCGCGCTCCTTCGACAGGCGCGAGGCGACGGTCTCGCCGCGCACTTCTGTACGAGCGCCGACTTCGTCTAGCGCACCGATCTGGTTTTCCAGTGTCGATTCCAAAGCGCGCATCCGTGTGAAAGCGCCGTCAAGACCTGCGTTGAAGGCATCGAGTTCCTTGCGCACCGCGCGGCCAAGTCGCGCAGCCGTACGCGCCGCTGTCTCGTCGGCGCTGAAAAGGCGGTCGGTGGCGTCGATCAGTGCATCGGTCGCGAGACCCATGGCGTGCCCGCGCGCGAGTGCCCAGGCGAGGGCGACGATCAGGAACGCCGGCACAAATGTCGCGATCGCGAACAGCGCTATCTGCTGAAGGTCGAGTGCGGCGAGTCCGGCAACCCCGAAATAACCCCATAGCCACGCGACCGCCGCGCCGACCCATAGCGCAGCGCAGACACCGGCAATCGTCATGGCAACGACGCCAAACCGGCTCCTGCGAGGCGCAACCGAGACAGCCGTCGGCACGGGTCCGGTTTTTTCGCTCCCTGAGAGCAGAACGGGCTGGTTGCGTTCGAACTGCGGCGTCGCCATCGAAAACCCCTGGGCGGCAGAAAATCGTGATACGGCGGTACTTTAACCATCCAAGCCCTTGAAAGCGAGAGGGCTTTCCAGGATCCCCTCATGGCGATGCGGGCCGAGGCGGGCATTTAACCGGACTTTGACGCATACGGATGATTATGGAGGTTTCGAAAAGACTGGGTTTCCTCATGGCATCCGCCGCTGTCGATCTTGCCCACCTTGCGCGCTACACGGGCGGTGACGCGGCGTTGAATGCCGAAATCCTCCGCCTGTTCGACAATCAGGCGAGCGAGATGGTCGCGCGGCTGCAATCCATTCTCGACGCACGCGATGCCAAATCGTGGAAGGAAGTCACGCACACGCTGAAAGGTGCTGCGCGCGGGATTGGTGCCTTCGGCCTTGGTGATGCGGCCGCCGCAGCGGAGCCCATCGATCCATCGGCCGACAGCGTCACCGCGGCAGCGGCCCTTCTGGCGCTGCAGTCGAAAACCAGCGCAGTCCAGTTTTTTATTAGGGCCTATCTGGGCGCTTGACGCTAAAGGTCTTTTTCCCTACCTCGCCGCGCGACCCTATGCACCTTGCATAGCGCCGGACCGATTTTTACATACGATGTGCGTAGGTAGAAATTTCATACATTAAGAGCTTGTGAAATGAGCAGTCCTGTTGAGACCGATGTCGCCATTATCGGTGCGGGCCCTATCGGTCTGTTCGCCGTGTTCGAACTGGGTCTGCTCGATCTCAAATGCCATCTGATCGATATTCTCGACCGGCCTGGTGGGCAGTGCACGGAGCTTTATCCAGAGAAGCCGATCTACGACATTCCAGGCTTGCCCGTCGTGACGGGGCAGGAATTGACCGACCGCTTGCTTGAGCAGGCCAAGCCCTTCAACCCGACCTTTCATCTCTCGCAGATGGCGAGCGCCCTGACGAAGCTCGACGATGGCCGCTGGAAACTCACAACCGATACCGGCACGGAAATCATTGCACCTGTTGTCGTGGTCGCGGCCGGTGGCGGGAGTTTCGTGCCGAAGCGTCCACCGATCGCCGGCATCGAGGCCTATGAAGGCAAATCGGTACACTACGCCGTGCGCAAGATGGAGCAGTTCCGCGGCAAGAACATCCTGATCGCGGGCGGCGGCGACAGCGCGCTCGACTGGACGATCAACCTCGCGCCGGTCGCGGCCAAACTCACGCTCGTGCATCACCGCGATGGTTTCCGGGCCGCGCAGCACAGCGTCAATCAGATGCGCGAGCTGGCGGCACACGGAAAGATCAATTTCGAGGTAGCAAGCGTGAAAGCCTTGCATGGCAACGGCGGACAGCTTCATGCCGTGACGCTCGCCAATTCCGAAAAGAAGGAATGGGAGCACGCCTGCGATACGTTCGTTCCGTTCTTCGGGCTCACGATCAAGCTCGGCCCCATCGCGGAATTCGGGCTGAACCTCACCGAAAACCTGGTCGCTGTGGACACGGCGAAATTCGAAAGCACAACGCCGGGCATCTTCGCCATCGGCGACATCAACACTTATGCCGGAAAGCTGAAACTTATTCTCTCCGGCTTCCATGAAGCGGCGCTGATGGCGCAGGCGGCCTTCCATATCGTCAAGCCGAATGAGAAACTGCGCTTCCAGTACACGACGTCGTCGTCCAGCCTGCAGAAGAAACTCGGAGTCGCCTAATGTCCTTCGACACGCCATTTTCCCCTCATCCTGAGCTTGTCGAAGGAGAGGGGAAAATGGCTGCTCAGGATGAGGAAAGATGAAATGAAAATTGTCGCCACCGACCGCAAAGGCCAGACGCGCGACGCCGAAGGCAGAGACGGTTGGAGCGTGATGGAGATCCTGCGCGATGCCGGTTTTGATATCGCCGCGGAATGTGGCGGCGCGTGCGCGTGTGCGACCTGCCACGTCTATGTGACCGATGGGTGGTTCGAGAAATTGCCGCCGCGCTCCGACGCCGAAATCGATATGCTGGACATGGCGCTCGCGGTCGAGCCGAATTCCAGACTGTCTTGCCAGATCACGTGTTCGCCGGAGCTGGACGGCATTACGGTGACGGTCGCACCGGAATAGAATTATTGTTTTACAATAATTAATAACTGTGGAACGATGCCCTCCTGTTTGAATGGAGGTGTCCGTGACGTTGCCCCAAGCAGTTCCCCCCAAACTTCGGCGCTTGAGCCGCGTGATGTCGTTTTTGTCGCTGTTCGGGATGATCGCGATTCCCGCATTGGTGATCGCGATCTTTCTGCATCCCGATACAACCCAGTTCCTGATGTTCAGGCTCGATCATCTCGGCGTTGACCTGACCAGCCAGATTCCGTTGCAGTATCGCGTCGAGGCGCTGGTGTGCGAAGCCGTGCCGGTTGCGTTCACGGTCTGGGTGCTGTGGTCGCTCCGCCAGCTGTTCGCCAACTATGCGCGCGGCGAAGTTTTCTCCCCCGGCCCGCTCAAACATCTCAACAACGTCGCCAATGCGCTGTTTCTCGGCGTGCTCGCGGAATTCGTCATGCAGGCGCCGATCTCCTACGTCTTGAGTCTTCACAATCCGCCGGGTCATCGCGAGGTTTCGCTGAGCTTTGGATCGAGCGATGCGGGGTGGCTTTTCATCGCGGGCGCCGTGCTCGTCATCGCACGTGTGATGGGCGAAGCGCGGCGCGTGGCGGACGAAAACGCGGCGTTCGTGTGATGGCCATCATCGTTAATCTCGATGTGATGCTGGCGAGGCGCAAGATGCGCTCGAAAGATCTTGCCGAAATCATCGGCATCACCGAAGCCAATCTATCGCTGCTCAAATCCGGCAAGGTGAAAGGTGTGCGCTTTTCGACGCTCGAAAAAATCTGCGTCGTGCTGGAATGTCAGCCGGGTGAGCTGCTGGAATACAGACCGGGCGAATAGATGGGCGTGATCGCGCTCCCCGAACTTCCATGGCGCAAGATCTTCGGCGCGGCAGCGGTTATCGTTCTGCATATTGCCATCGTGGCGGTGCTGCTGAATGCGACCGTCATCCGGGGAATCTTCAGGGCCGCGCCGCGCGAAACGATCCTGCTGTTGCCACCTCCGCCGAAACCCGAACCCAAGCGCGTTGAACCACCCGCGCGCCGTATCGCTCCCACATTCAAACTTCAGGATTATCGTGGCGTGACGCTGCGGGAGACGAATGAGAATTCGAAAGCGTCTGCGGGTCTGGGGTTTCAGCTTTTTGATTGCAGCATCGACAACGTTTCAAAGCTGACGGAGGAGCAGCGTGCTTTATGTGCGAAGTCCTCAACGGGTCCGGCGCCACCTGATTCGTTGGATTTCGCCGATCATTCCGATCACGTCAAAGATGCGGCGCTCTGGGCGCGGCAGAAGGCCCGCAAGAACGGGCCCATGCTACTGCCATGCGCGCACAACGCGGGGCTCGGCGTCGATCTCGGAACGCTCGCCTGTCTCGGCAACGGCATTCTCAATGGCTTTGACGCCGACAAGATGGCGCAATACGGCGACAGGCCAGAGGAGTTTCACGTGCCGAACAATGGCGACCCAAGGCCTGCCTACGTCGATCCGGATCACCGATAGTTGGAGCATCTGCGAGCTGTGGTAGGTTCGGTTCGGGAGCGAACCGCATGGGCCTCTACGATCGTTTCATTCTGCCGCGGCTGTTGAACGCGGCGATGGGCACCAAGCCCATCCGCTATCAGCGCAAGAAGGTCGTTTCCCGCGCGGAGGGTCGCGTACTGGAGATCGGCTTCGGCGCCGGTCACAATCTTCCATTCTACGACGCATCGAAGGTCAGCCACATTTGGGCGCTGGAGCCCGCAAAGGAAATGCGAGCGCGCGCAGCGGAGCGTGTCGCCGCATCGCCAATCCCGCTCGAATTTCTCGATCTGCCGGGCGAGCAGATTCCGCTCGACACCGAATCCGCAGATACGATCCTTATCACCTACACGCTTTGCACTATTCCCGACGTTATGGCCGCGCTGGCGCAGATGCGGCGCGTGCTTAAGACCAACGGCCGGATGATCTTCTGCGAGCATGGCGAAGCGCCGGACGAAGACGTGCGCAAATGGCAGCGGCGCCTGACGCCAACCTGGAAAACGATCTGTGGTGGTTGCCATGTCGATCGCCCCATCCCCAAAATGATCCAGAACGGCGGTTTCCGCGTAGAGGATATCCAGACCATGTATCTTCCCGGCACACCGCGCTTTGCCGGATTCAATTATTGGGGCTCAGCCGTGAAGGGGTAGGTTGTGGCGATTTTTCCCGGACGCTTTACCGCGCAAACCGACAAGCCGGTCGTGCTGTTCCTGATCGGCATGCGCGTCAACAATTTCTTCGCGCTTGGCGACATCCTTTTCATGTCGAAGACGATGCCGGCGATGCTGAAGGAATTGTCGGCAAACAAAGACAGTGGCATGCTCTGGTATCGCCAGCATCTCTCTCCGCCTTACATCAGCGTGCAGCAATATTGGGAGTCTTTCGACAAGCTCGTTGCCTATGCGCATGACAAGAGTGGCCATCATTTCCCGATGTGGGCCGAATTCAACAAGCGCATCTCGAATTCGAGGAACATCGGCATCTGGCACGAGACTTATCTGGTCGAGCCCGGCAAGTTCGAATGCGTCTATGGCAACATGCCGCTGTTCGGTCTCGCGGCCGCAACCTCGCATGTGCCGGCGGAAGGAAGGCTGGCGCAGGCAAGGGATCGCTTCGCCGCTTAATCCAGCGGTGTCACGCCCTTGAACGGTTCGTCGAGGCAGAACGACGGTTGCGTGAACCAGCGCGCGCCGCTCTCTGTCATGTAGAAATGATCTTCGAGACGAACGCCGAATTTTCCTGGAATCACAATCATTGGCTCGTTGGAGAAGCACATGCCGGCTTCCAGCGGCGTGCGGTCGCCACGCACGAGGTTCGGGGCTTCATGCACTTCCAGCCCGATGCCATGACCCGTGCGGTGCGGAAGCCCAGGCAGGCGATAGTCCGGTCCGAACCCATCCTTCATCATCGAGGCGCGCGCCGCGTGATCGACAGATTCGCACGGCGCGCCGATTTTCGCGGCTTCGAACGCGGCGGCCTGCGCGCGCTTTTCAGCGTCCCACACTGCGCGAATTTCCTTCGCCGGTTCGCCGAACACATAGGAGCGTGTGATATCGGAATTGTAGCCATCCACGCTGGTGCCGGTGTCGATCAGCACCGCATCGCCCTCCGCCAACGCGCGGTCAGTCTCGCCGCCATGCGGCAGCGACGTGTCCTCGCCAAACGACACGATGCAGAAAATGTTGCCGCTTCCGCCAAGCGCGCGATGTTCGCGGTCGATAAACGCTTCGACTTCGCTGGCGTGGACACCGGCGCGCAGACTTTTCCACGCACGGCGCTGTACCTCGAGCGTAATATCCTTGGCGTACTGCATCAGCGCCAGCTCAGCTTTGGTCTTCCGCCGCCGCAGCCGGTTGATGATCGCACCGCCACCGTTCAGACGTGAATCGTCAAGAACGCTGCGCAAACCGAGCCATGTAAACAATGCCACGGACTCGTCCACTGCCATGCGCGCCTTGTTGCCCAGCCGGTCCGCGATCAGACGATAGGGGCTTTCCTCTTCCTGCCAGGTGAAAATATCGCCGTCGATGCCGATGACGGCGCTGACCTTGTCACGCTCGAAGGCCGGCGTGATGTATTCCACGGTGCCATCGGCGCGGATCAACGCACCCGTGAAACGTTCCGACGGGTGCCAGTTCACGCCGGTGAAATAGCGAAGGCTAGCCGTCGGCCCGATCAGCACGGCGCCGAGGCCGTCCTCGTCCATCTCGGCGCAGAGCTTATTGATGCGCTCGCGGCGTTCGTCTTTTCCGATATGAGCGGGGGCGGTGAGTTTCATGTCCGTGGTCGCTGAATATCTGCGGCGGCAGTATTCAGCCGGCAGGTGGCGCAATCAAGCACCAGCTAGTGCGCCTCGGCGGAGGTCAGATAAAGCTTGTTCTCGTCGTAGGCGACGAAAAGATGCAATTGACGCAGGACGCCGATACCCAAAATGAGGGGCTCTCTCTTGGAGTCGCTACCAGTGTCATCAATTTCGATATCCGGGTTTGCGATTGAGATGCCTTCGAAGGTGAGCGACTTGAACGGATAGTGATATCGCTTTGCGTGCACTATCTCGTTAATATCCATCTTTCCGCGGCTGGTCATTCCCAGCGTGGACTCGTCGATATCCAGAAAATGTGAAGCGGCCCTCAACGACAGGAATGACTTTTGTGCGCCTGTATCGATGATGGCGTCGATGAGCTTACCGTCCAGACTTGCCTGCACGACGATGTGCCCCTCGACGTCTGGCTTCATGGGGACTGCCGCATAGGGGTCGTGAGTCCAATATACGACGTGGCCCGGACATTGGTTCGGGAGGAACAGGTTGAGTTTACTTTTCCAGAAATCAATCTCGATATCGGACGTGGTCCAAAGACTGTGCGGCTGGATGTTGCCGATTGCATAGGAAGGCAACGTGCGATCCGGCGCGACAATAAAATACGCGCCTGAAATCTTGAATGTGCCGACATTGAAGTCCCGCGCGGCCACGCCATAGGTCAGATTGACACCGCCGACCATGCTGATGCCTCCAAAACTACGCTGGGGCCCATTCTTTAATTGCGTAGCTGTCGAAAAGCCCAAGATCAGTCCGATGCCGCCGGTGTCGACGAGAAATTTTCCACTGTGTCCCTCGACCGATCCCGGAAGGAACACCATACCTTCTCCGCCGGTTGCAAGGTCAAGAGAACCTGTTTGGCCCAGCTGGCATAGCTTTGGTGCCTGCGCAGGCGATGTATCTTGCCCACTGGCTCCCATCGCAAAGGTCAAAAACACCGACACAACTGTGGCACTGAGCACTGCGCGCGCGTTCATGCTGGCAACCGGTTCAGATCGAATTTTGCCGCCGTGAATTCCTCCGACGTGGGGGCGCAGGTCTGTACCGCTGCGTCGAGAAGGCGCTTGCCTTCGGCGCCGTTGTCTTGCGCAAGCTGCCATTCCCCGACATAGAAATTCGCTTCGCAAAGCTTTCTACCGTCGCGGTCGTCCTGTTTGGCCATCGCGAAAACGCCATCCGCGGTCTTGATACCGGCAATGAGATCTATGATGGGCCCTGGCCAATTTTGCTTATCGATCTTGGCCGCCTTCTCCGGCAGGTCATGTTCGGGCCAACGCTCTTTTGTGTTGGCCACATAAAGCCAAAGGAAAGCATAACGGGTCTGATCGTCGTCACCGGACGCGCGCCTGAAGCTACGAATGGCGTCGTCGAATTTTCCACTTTCCCACTGCGCAATACCCAGAGAAAGTTTGAAGTCTGGGTCATCAAAGTCCGAATCGGCTGCGGCTCTAAAATCGGAATTTGCGCCACTCAAATCACCAGAGTCTCGTAGCACCTTCCCGCGCTCGAGAAAGGCGGGCGCATAGTCTTTGTCTCTCGCGATCGCGGCGTCATCTTCCTTCTTTGCTTCTGCGAAACGGCCCGAAAGACGATAGGCCTCGCTACGCAAAGTATAGAAGTGCATCGTGTACCAAGATGCCGCCAACCCGTCTGAAAAGACTTTGAGCGCGTCGTCGTACTTCTGCTCGGTCATGTAGATCTCGCCCTCTCGAACGTAGGCAAGCGGCAGCGCCGGCCGTGCGCGGACAGCTGACACAAAGTCTGCGCGCGCGGGTTCGAACTCCCTTCGAAGGACATGCAGGGTGCCGCGTTGGATAAGCGCGGTGTAGTCATCAGGTGTCAGTGCGAGACAAGCCGCATAATCGGCGAAGGCATGTTCATAGTCGCCATTGACGGCATACGCCTCAGCACGATCCAGTAGGGCGACAGGACGAAGCACTGGTGGAAGATCGGGCGCGTTTAGCGCCAAGGTGAAATTGCTGATCGTGCCGTTCATGTCGGCGTTGTTGTGGGCAAGGATTCCGGCATTGAAACTGGCGAAACCGCTTGCACTCGCCGGTGTCGCCAGTACAAACCACGCTAGGCCGCAAAACACCGCGAATTTCATGCAACACGCCCCCACTGCCCACTCTATCGGAGCAGCAACTTTGGCGCTAGCGGCTCATCAACGCGTAGGGGCCGCCTTTTTCGATGCCGCGCTGGTAGGCGGGACGATCCTGCATGCGTTTGCGATATTTGACGAGATTGGGATACGGGTCGAGGCGCGCTCCCGCAGCTTCCAGCGGGAACAAAAGCATCACATCCGCGCCGGTGAGATCGTTGCCGACAAAGAACGGCCGCGAGCCAAGCGCATTCTCCATGTAGGAAAGATTGTTCGCGATTTCGCTGTCCACGCGCGGCTTCAATGCTGCCGCAGCGTCGCCGAGCATTCCCGTGTAGAGCGCGAGCAACAGCGGCAGCATCGCCGAGCCTTCGGCGCAATGCATCCACTCGATATATTGCCAGTAGTCGCCCGAACCCTGCTTCGGCTTGAACCTGCCGTTGCCATAGGTGTCGATCAGATATTCCACGATGGCGCCGGATTCTGCGATGGTCTTGTTGCCGTCTGTGATTACCGGCGATTTGCCAAGCGGATGCACCGCTTTCAGTTCCGGTGGCGCGAGCGGCACCGGCGACATGCGGGTGTAGTGCACGATCTCGTAAGGCGTGCCCATTTCCTCAAGCAGCCACAGGATGCGTTGCGAACGCGAATTGTTGAGGTGATGGACTTTCAGCATGGTGTTTCTCCGATGGCTCTCACGGCATGTGAGCAGGAGAAAGGTGCGACGGCAAGCGAACGCTAGGGAGCCTTTGGCGCACCAGCAAAGCCCGCCGTTTCCCCAAATTTCTTCGGAAAATAGACCGCTTCGATCTTGTTCCCGTCGGGATCGAAAATAAAGGCGCCGATATAGGTCGTGAACGCGGCCTGGCGGGGACCGGGATCGCCTGCGGTTTTTCCGCCTCGCGCAAGCGCTGCGGCGTGGAACGCGCTGACGGCTTCTTCGGACGGCGCGCGCAGGCAGATATGCGTGCCTGTCGTCTCTGGTTGGGGCGGAAGCCCATCGCGCGCATTCAGCCAAACCTCCGGGTACTTCTTGCCGAATCCGAC
>CAZCJI010000078.1:0-10897 GCA_964498625.1 uncultured Rhizobium sp. | reverse complement strand
CGACAAGGACGGCTCGCAGCTCGGCATGATCTACTTCGATTATTTCAAGCGCGACAACAAGTCGGGTGGCGCTTGGATGAGCAACTGGGTGCAGCAGTCACATCTGCTCGGCACCAAGCCGGTCGTCTATAACGTGGCGAACTTCACAAAGCCCGCCGCCGGCCAGCCCGCGCTCATCAGCTTCGATGACGTCACCACCATGTTCCACGAATTCGGCCATGCGCTGCACGGCCTGTTCGGAAACGGCAACTATCCGACGCTCTCGGGCGCCAACACGGCACGCGACTGGGTCGAATTCCCGTCGCAGTTCAACGAGCACTGGGCGCTCTATCCCGACGTGCTCAAGCACTATGCGGTGAACTACAAGACGGGTGAGCCGATCCCGCAGGCGCTGGTCGATAAGATCAAGAAGTCATCGACCTGGGGTCAGGGTTACGATCTTGGCGAGTTGCTGGCCGCCTCCGATCTCGACATGCAGTGGCATTCGCTGCCGGCCGATGCGCCGAAGCAGGATGCCGATGCATTTGAGGCCAAGGCGCTCGCCGACACGCATACCGATTTTCCGAACGTTCCGACGCGCTATCGCTCCAGCTACTTCCTGCATATCTGGGGTAACGGCTATGCGGCCGGCTATTACGCCTATCAGTGGACGGTAATGCTGGATGACGATGCGTTTTCCTGGTTCGATAAAAACGGCGGCATGACGCGCGCGAACGGCCAGCGCTTCCGCGACATGATATTGTCCAAGGGCCGCACGGAAGACTATGGCGACATGTTCCGCGCGTTCTATGGCAAGGATCCGGACACCGCGCCTATGCTCGAGCATCGCGGTCTCTCGGCGCCGAAGTAGCTACCGTCGCCACTGAAACAAGAAACCCTCCGGCGCGCAGGCGCCGGAGGGTTTTGTTTGAGGACTCCAGTACCCATTTCAGCGCGCGCCCGCGAACAAAAAATAAGCCGGCCGATATTGACCGGCCGGCTTGAGGTTTGGGGGGCGGGAAGTATCCTCTTTTTTTCCGCTACTGCGGTGTGATCCGTCCGATCAATCCGTGCTTCTCGCCTTTGAGACCTGCCGAGAAAGTCACGGAGCCATCGAGCGTATCGTCGAGCTGCCAGAGCCCTTCGATCTGGATTGATTTGTTGCCCGTGCTCAGCGTGCCGGCCAGCGCTCCGGTATCCGGATTGAACGCATTGATGTGGCCTTCGCCGAAGTTGCCGACAAGCAGGCTGCCCGCGAACGTGCCGAAATTCGACGGCGCGATCACAAGACCCCAAGGGGCGTTGAGCGGCCCGTTGGCCACCAGCGTGTTCTGGAAAACACCAGCCGTCGAGAACACATCGACATAGCCGAGTCCCTTGCCCTCCGTTACATCGTCTTCGCCTTTCTTGACCTTGCCAAAGGTGACATAGAGCTTTCCGTTCAGTACGGCGACGTTGAACGGCGCGTAGCCCTTTGGAAGATTTGGATCGGTGAAAGAGCCGATCTTGCTGAAAGTGTTGTCGAAGATATCGACGCTGTTGCCGACGAGGTTGGCTGCGTACAGATGGTTCGACACCGAGTCCCAGGCAAGGCCGGTGTAGTGAGCACCATCTTCCTTCTTGCGGGCGATACCGTCGTCTCCGCCACCGCCATGGTGACCGCCGTCGCTATTGCTCTGGAAAGCGACGATTGCGTTGTTAAGATCGGCGGTGGGATTCCAGCCTTCGATCTGGCCATCTTCAGTCGCGAAGATGAAAGCGCTTTCGCCAGAACCGCCAGCGCCGCTCACCACAAAGCCGTGACCGCTCGGCATAGCGACCTGGCCCGTCGGTCGGCCAGTGCGTCCAGACTTCTCACCCGGCGTCGTGACGACAAGCGCATTCTTCACGCCGGTAACCGGATCGTAGATCGTCGATAGGCCGGTGTGATTGTCCGACACCCAGAGATCGCCGCCGGGGAATTGTGAAATGCCCCACGGGTTCTTCAGATCGGGATCGATATTCGGTGCCTTGCCGGCCTTATCGGCAATCAGCGGACTCACGGCAAACGATGTCGTGGCCATCGCCGAGGTCGACATCAACATTGTAAATCCAAGCGCGATGCCTGTCGTGACTCTCATACTCGTTCTCTCCTTGTGTCTGCATTTTTTGCAGAGCGTTCTCGCGGAACCCATGATCGGCGAAGCCGCCACAGCCATCTCTTTGACGGCATGCGCTCGCGCTTTATTCCTGTGCCGGATTCTTCTTTTTGAGTTCGGGAGAAAACATTTCTGGGAACGGCAGGCCTCCCGAAAAGGCCGCAATCCGAAAGCCGCGACGGAATAATCAGGCCGCCTCGGCCGTCCATGGGGTATGGTGGCCGCCGAAGTGCCGCATGGATTTACGGGATATAGCTACGGGCAGACAATTCGCGAACGATCTGATCGCTCAGTTGCCGGCCCTGCGGCGCTATGCCGTGGCGCTCGTCGGCAATTCGGCTATGGCCGACGATCTTGTCCAGGACTGCATCGAGAGAGCTCTTCGCCGTCCCGATGCACTCCGGGACAGGCGCAGGCTATTGGGGTGGCTGAGGTCCATTCTGCATAATCTGTATATCGACGAATTGCGCCGGCGGCGGGGCAGGGGGAGAGAAGAGGACATCACGGAATTGAGCGACAATCTGGCCCTGAGCGTCCCGGCGGGTGACCGCACGGGATTTCGCGATCTTGTCGCGGCCATGGCGACGCTCAATGTCGAGCATCGCCAGATCCTGCTGCTTGTCGGGCTGGAGGGGCTGAATTATCGCGAGATTGCCGACGAACTGGGCGTACCGATGGGAACCGTGATGTCGCGCCTCGCACGGGCGCGCGAGAAATTGCGGGCCGCCATGGAAAGCGGTGCGCGTCCCGATGGGGCGTCGAATGTCGAGGTGCTCGCCGCGCGAAGGGGGGCTGAACGATGACTGAACGTCCCTCCGTCAACGAGGAGCAGCTGCACGCCTTTATCGACGGCGAGCTGGATGAGGCGGAATCGGTGCGTATCGCGCAGGCCATCAACGATGACACCGCGCTCTCGCAAAAGACTGCCGCGTTCCGGTCCGACAAAGCCGCGATACAACAGGTCTATGGGCCGCTCATCGATCAGGCGCTTCCGCTGGCTTGGACTGCGCGGATCGAGGAAGGGGCCCATCGACGACGCATTCCGCAGCTCGCGTCTTGGGCCGCGACCGCGGCGGCGCTGGTGCTCGCGCTCGTGAGCGCCGTTTATTTTAACAACCGTCCCATTCCTTCCGGTGGTGAAGAAAGCATCATTCGCGAAGCGATCGCGGCGCGCAGCCATTCCTTGTCGCCACAGCAGACGCTTGCGGCACGGGATGTCTCGCAGATGCGCGCCATCGACCGCTCGATGGCGGATTCGCTCAAGATGAAGCTGAAGGCGCCAGATCTCGGGCGGATGGGCTACAGGCTCGCGAGTGCGCAGGTCTATGAAGATGTTCCCGGCGGCAAAGCCGTGGAACTTGTCTATCGGGATGCGCGCAATCGCGATTTGACAATCTACGTTCGTCGTCCGACAAGCGCCGTCCGCTTCGATCAGTTCAAACGCGATGGCCTGCGCATCTGTGTCTGGCAGGACGATGTGCTTGGCACCGTCATCACCGGCCAGATTTCGGCGGCCGAGATGCAGCGCATCGCAAGCCTCGCCTATACCGGTCTGGAAATCTGATTTGCTAACGCGTCGATAGAGCGGCCAGTGCGTCCGGCGAGAACGTCGTGGCAGGGTGGGGCGCCGTTATCCTGTAGCCACCGTCCTTGAACACGAAGCCGTAGACATATCCGCCAAGATCCAAGTCGTAGACGAACTGGCTTCCCAGAATGACGGCCGGCACGTCCGGCATCAGATACATCGTGGCTTGCCCGAACTTCCAGAGCTTGCCGTCCTCGTTCCAGGAGTCGCTGTACACGGCGAGCCAGGTGTCCTCATCGATATACAGCCGCCGCTTCGGCACGACGTGGTGCTTGCCGGGCGCGAGTGTGCCTTCTACGACCCACACACGGTGCAACTCATATCTGAGATCGTCCGGATTGGCATGTGTGGGTCCCATCACCTCGGATACCGGCTGCGAATAGAGCTTGTTGTTGTTGTAGGGGATGTACATCTCGGCTTTGCCGAGGAGCTTGAAGTCGTAGCGGTCCGGGCCGCCGAAATAGATGTAGTATTCGTCAAGGTTCTCGAAACCGGACGCATCCGAATCGGGAATGTCATAAGACAGCGAAGGCGCGCGGCGGACACGGTGCTGCCCCGGAAGCAGGCGCCATGCCGCAAATTTATAGGTCGCCGTATCGCTGGGCTGCCAGGCGAGATAGCTCTCTCCGGCTCTGGCGGGAGGCGCGGTCTCGACGTGCCTGGTCTTGAAATAGTAACCGTTGAACGACGTCGGCGTCGCGTCAGGATAATAGTAGGGAAAATCGGCGACCTCGTCATATGTCGAGGCAAGCTCGATCGTGCCTCTGGGTGAAGCGACATAGGTGCTGATGCGCGCCTCCCGTGCGGCGCCCCAATAGGCCAGAAGGTGGTTCCACACGACTTCGAAGCCGGTTTTCGGAATCGGAAAGGGAATGCCGCCCGCGGCACCTTCGACACCGTAAGGCAATCCTGCAGGCGCGGCGTGGGCGCGCGTCGCATTCTGAAACGTGCTGTCATAGATCGATGCCGGAAGCGCTGCCGACCGGTGGGTCGGATAGATGTTCATGCGATAGTCCGGAAAGCGCCGAAATAGTTCCTTGGCCCCCTCGGGCAGGTTGTTCGCATAGTGGGCGGCGTTGGCCGCCGTGATTGTGAAGAGTGGCTTCTCCTGGCCGTAGGGAAAGCTGGCGTTTCCGTGCGCGGAATCGGTGAAGCCACCGGTCCAGGCCGGGATTGTGCCTGCTTTGTTGCCGTCGCGCTCGGCGCCCGTGGGGGTCAGTGTCGTCTTTAACTTTGCGGCTTCTTGAGCGGAGACGCCGGCAAGGGCAAAGTTGGCCCGGGAACCGAGCACAATCGCAAGCAAAATCAGGCGCGTTGCCGCTTTCGCACGAACGCGCAATGCAGATGTTGTGAGTTGAAGACGGCGCATGGACGGACAGTATAAATCAATATCGACGAGCGTGCATGGCCGTCGCCGGCGTCTGCCAATATCCACCCCGCTTGTGTTGTTGATTGCGGGCATCGCGAGCGCGCCGATAGCGTGCGCCACGGCGGCGGAACTCTATGACGACCAGGGCATCTCGCTGCGGTGGGACACGACGGTGCGCTATAGCGCGGCCTTTCGAGTAGAGTCGCGCGATGCGGCACTGGTGGCCGACCCGAATGCCGACGATGGCGACCGCAATTTCAAACCCGGCCTGGTGTCCAACAGGCTCGACGTATTCTCGCAGGCGGATTTCGACTATCGCGATTTCGGCCTGCGGCTGAGCGGTGTCGGCTGGTACGACAGCGTCTATACCGAGCGCAATGACAACGATTCCCCCTCGACATTCAACCCCATTTCCGTGCCGCACGATGCGTTTACGCGTGCAACGCGCGAGCTGCATGCGGAACATGTTGAGCTTGCCGACGCCTATCTGCATGGCAGCTTCCAGGCCGGCGATATGCCGGTGTCCTTTCGCCTGGGCCGCTACACGCTGCTATGGGGTGAGAGCCTGTTTTTCGCCGATAACGGTATCGCGGCGGGGCAATCGCCGACGGACGGTCTCAAGGCGCCGAGCTACTCGCAGGCAAGGGCCGCGGAGATATTGCTTCCCGTAACTCAGGCCAGCGCCACGCTTCTGCCGCGTTCCGATATCGCGGTCGATTTCTATTATCAGTTCGAATGGCGCAAAAATCGGCTTCCCGGATCCGGGAGCTATTTCAGCGACGCCGATTATCTGGATGCCGGCGGTGAGCGTTATCTGCTGAGCGGCTCAGGCTATCTGCCCAGCACCGGCAAATATCTGACGCGCGCGCCGGATCTTCGCCCCCGAAGCGCGGATCAGTTTGGTGCGGCGCTGCAATTCAACGAAGCGGATTTCAACTACGGATTCTACGCGTTGCGCTTCGACGCCAAGAATCCGGAGATCTATTTGCGGCCAGACGGTTCCTTGGGTCCGGGAAATGTCGGGACATATCAACTCGTCTATCCGAACGGGATCGAACTCTATGGCGCGAGCTTCAGCAGCAATATCGCGGATAACAATGTGGCCGGGGAAATCTCATTCCGGCGCAACATGCCGCTTGTCAGCAATCCTGTGACCATACCTTTAAATGTTATTGCGGATGCCGGCGATCATGCGCGCTATGCCGTCGGCGATACGCTGCATGCGCAAGTCTCGTCCGTCAGCACATTTTCCGCCGGCACGTTCTGGGATGGCGCAGACCTGACGACTGAACTGGCGGCATCGGATGTTCTGGCATTCACCAAAAACAAAAGCACTTTCGCTCAGGGGCGAACCCAGGGAGCACTTTCTTTCGAGGCGTATTTCGAGCCGGAATATTTCGAGGTCCTGCCCAATCTGGACATCAGCGTGCCCATCGGCGTGGGCTTCGGGCTGTTGGGAAACTCGCCGACGAGTGCGGGGGGCTATGGCGGGGCCGGCGATATCGAACTCGGCATCGAGGCCAAATTCCGCAATGTCTGGGAGGGGCGCTTGTCGTTCACGCATTTTCTCGGTTCGCCCGCGAAGCAGCCCCTCGCGGATCGCGATTTCATCTCCTTCAGCGTCGAGCGTACGTTTTGAATTTGTCAGAATTTCTCCGGCATTACGCCAAAGACATATCGGGGCGGTGCAATCCAGGCTTTCGCGCGTTTTGACATCGATGGCGCAGGTGTTGCGATAGCTAACGTCGCTAAGTCGTTGACAGTCAAAAAACCGAAACAGAGTTGTGCATGCAAGGCTCGGCAAACGAGCGAGACGTCAATCCAGCGTTTCGCTCCTCAATGCCGTTGATAAATCGACACCGCGCGTTCTCCGCGTTGATGCCAGACTAGTCGTTCCGGGATATGTTCGTGCGGGGCGCCAGCACCCGACTCAATCATCGGGGAAGACATTTGCACGTTGTCCGAAATTCGATCGCCGCCTCAATGCTGGCCATTGGGCTCAGCTGTCATGCGGCAAACGCCGATGACGCTCCTGCACCGAAACTGTCCGAAAGTTTTTGGAGCGATCTCTGGGATCAGGACTCGCTGTCGGGCAATTGGGGAGGCTGGCGTGATCGCTGGGCTGACCACGGCGTGCTGTTTGCGGCCGACAGCATCGATGAGATCGTCGGCAACGTCTCAGGGGGGACGGAGCGCGACGCCGACTATTCGGGACGCTTCGAGCTGGTGACGACGATCGACCTTGAGAAACTTCTGGGCTGGAAGGACGCGACATTTCACGCGAACGGCTATTGGACTCACGGTCGCAGCCTTTCCGATGACGCGCTGAATGGCAATTTCATGACCGTGAGCAACATCGAGGCCGTACCTTCGGTACGATTGTTCGATCTCTGGGTCGAGCAGCTTCTGTTCGAAGGGCATCTCTCCATCCGTGCCGGTCAGATCGCGGCGGATGATGAGCTTTTCAGCAGCGATACCGCATCCAACTTCAACAACGCGACTTTCGGCTGGCCGGCGATCATGGGGGCAGACCTGCCAAGCGGCGGTCCGGTGTACGACATCGCCACACCGGGCATCCGGTTGAAATACGCGCCGTCGAGCAAGCTCTCTTTCAGTCTCGCGCTCTTCAACGGCGATCCCGCCGATCCAGGTCCGGGCGATCCGCAGCAGCGCGACAATGACGGCCTGACCTTTCGAACGAATGGCGGCGCGTTCGTGATGGCCGAAACGGCGTATAGGACCAGCCTCGATCTGGGATCAGGCGATCTGCCATCGACCTATAAGCTCGGCGGCTGGTTTCACAGCGGCGATTTCGATGACGAACGTTTCGACAACAGGGGACAATCCCTGGCTTCGCCGACAAGCACGGGGATTCCGGCCACACACAGCGGGGATTTCGGGGCTTATTTCGTCATCGACCAGATCGTCTGGCACAAGCCGGATACGGAAGATTCCGGCCTGTCCGCATTCCTCAGAGGCGCTTGGGTTCCATCGGACCGCAATTTGGTTTCGCTCTATGTCGATACCGGAGCCGCCGTCAAAGGGCTTTTCGCGGAGCGGCCGAACGATGTGTTCGGTATCGCTTTCGCGTTTGCGCAAGTCAGCCCGTCGGCGAGCGCATTGGATCGCGACCTGCGGTTCTATGGCGGATCATGGCTGCCGATCCGCAACCATGAAGCCACTTTCGAATTCACCTATCACCTTCAACTAAATCCATGGTGGGCCTTGCAGCCGGACGTTCAATATGTCGTCCATCCGGCGGGCAACGTCGCTCTGCCGGGTTCATCGCAGCCCGTGCCGGATGCGTTGGTCCTGGGCCTGCGCTCGTCGGTCGTGATTTGAGCAGGCGTTTTTTCAGGAACGCGCCCGTGGCGGCGGGGCGGTATTCTCGGTGTTGAAGGATGCGTTCGACATGAGTTGCTTGGTCAGCAGGGCGATCTCGCTGACAACGTCATCGTCGTGCGGATTGCCCCAATCCTTGATCTGGCCAGACACCATCGTGTCGTAAGCGTTGTTCAGAAAAAGACGGGCTTCAATTTCGACGCTCCGATGCGATCCCATCAGCCTCGTCATCATCGCGCGCGAGAAACCGAAGGTCCTCACCTCGCCCGAGGCATCGGAGCCGGGGATCAACCGCCACTCGATACGGTTGGGCGCGCTTTCGGTCACCGAATCCGCGGGCGCGAACCGCCATACACCTTCAGGGGCGCGGTTCATTTCCGAAACAAAAATTGCCGGCAGATTGTTCTTGTCTGCGCCCTGCAGCGAGCCTTGAACGGCGACGTAGAGTGTAATCCCCGCCGGATCGGCAGACGCTGGCGAAGCAAGCGAGATACCCGTAATGCAGGCCATCGATTGCAATGCTATGCGCAGGCTCCTCAAAGGCGACATGGTCACCGCTTCCGAAGCAAAACATTCCTCGCAACCATTATACGCTATTGCGGTGGAATAACGCCAACAACGATCCGTTGCCGTGCTGCGTAATGGCGGACATTCGCCGATCGAAACATGAGAGTGTCCTGTTTCATCTTCAGTTACTGGTCTAACGCGATGAATATGCTCGCCGTCGATCAAAAAAGGCGAATGCGTGCTGTAGAGAATGGGGTTTTTCTCCGCGAGCTTTTCGAAGAACGAGATCAATCCTTGCTGCGCCGTCGGGTGTAGGTTCAACCCGGGTTCATCGAGCAGCAATATGGCGTCCTTATAGCCGCCCTCGGACTCAACGAGAAATACCAAATAGAACGAAAAGAACCACTGAAAGCCTTTGCTCCGCGACTCTAATTCGATTTTAACACCCGGCCTCCTGTCGTCGGAAACCCAGATTCGAAAATAGTTTCCGTCAGC
Source organism: uncultured Rhizobium sp. (assembly GCA_964498625.1). Taxonomy (GTDB): domain Bacteria; phylum Pseudomonadota; class Alphaproteobacteria; order Micropepsales; family Micropepsaceae; genus Rhizomicrobium. The sequence continues at coordinate 1,482 of CAZCJI010000078.1, read as the reverse complement.
ACCATACGAAATCTCGTGTCGTCTCTGGAGCCACCAGTCGGAAAATCTCTTGCTGATGTCTAGAGATGCTGCATTCAGCTTGACTGCGCGAAGCTCCTTTCGCTCCTGGTCTTTTGCAATGAGTTCTTGAGTAACAGCCTCACCTCTTGCTTTTGCTGCTTCCGCCTGTTCGTTGCCCAGATCAGCCACATCTTGTGGTTCCAAGCTCACGTGCTTGAACATAGCCTGTATCGTTCGCACCCGCGGGTCATTTGGTGACTGCGCAAGATCTTCGATAAATCGCGGCAGATAGATCGCGCTGTCGAGGATGCCGTAGTTCTCGAAGTAAATGAAAACGGGGACTTTTGGCGTTAATATTTTCGAGAGTCGTAGATGGAGCGCCTCGCTTTTCGCCTCAAGCAAAACGGGTTTCAGTGCAGATTGAAGGTGTTCGACAAGGTCGGCGGTTGCGGGTGAGGACTTTCCGTTGGCCTCCGCCGCAAGACTGTCGAGCAAAGCGGCTTGGCTTTTCAAATCCTGATGTTTTGAGATTTTCCCAGCCCAAGCGGACGCCCAAGTTGCGAGATCACCGCGAATCTTCTGCATACCCTCTTCGCTCTCCGAAGATGGCGTTTGCAGCCGGCGAGCATCACGTTCAAATGCGGCGAGCGCGTCTAAGACCGGCTGTGGGCTTAGAATCGCAGTTGAGAGCGCAGGTTCGAAGGCAAGCGTGAGATTTCCATCGTAATACCGTGTGAAAATGGCGAAAGTCGGCACATCCGCCGTATGCGCCTCTATCTCGCACTGGCGCCGGAGTTCTCCGGAGATTTCGAATGCGACAGAACAGACTGGCCAGTTTTTGCCCTCCTTGAAGTCACGCGTGTATCGGTCTCGCGGAAACTCGCGTTGTGGATTGTAGGGTTCGGGGGTTGCGGGGTTGAACTTGTGCAGCCCCTTGAGAAGCGTCGTTTTGCCCGACTCGTTACGCCCAACAAACGCGGTCACTCGCTCGATAGGGATCCACCCGCTATCTTCGATGTTACGAAAATTTTGAATGCGAAATCGTACTGCCTTAAGCATTGGCGCCTCGTAGTTGAATCTACAGCCCGCTAAACCCGTGCAGCATACCTGTCCAATCGTTTTGAGCGTCGGAATTTGTGTAACGCTGCGATCGGGTTCGTTCGGGGCCCCGCACAACGGCGCGAGTATAGAAAAATTTTACGATAGGCCGGATATTAGGGTGCCGATTACGGCGAACACAGATAGTTATTATTTTTCAATGTCTTATGTAGTCGCCGTGGCGGACAGGGTGGTATCTCAATTTCATAGAATAAGCAGATACAACAGAGAGTTATGTAGCACGAGCTACTTCTACCTACGTTTTGGCCCACGGATTGTCCGTCGCTGCGAACGCAAGATAGACATTGAGGGACGGTGAGTGGTGCCGCTTGCGTGAAACGAAGTTTCAGAAAGCGCAATCGATATAAACCAAGGCGTTAACTG
>CAZCJI010000077.1:0-10902 GCA_964498625.1 uncultured Rhizobium sp. | reverse complement strand
GGGAACGTTACGTCGGCGGCTGGCGTGGCGGCCCCGAACTCGTGGCCGGCGTCCTTTTGCCGATCTTTGCCTTTGCAGAGCAGGCCTGGAGCGCACCGTTCTTTATTTTCGTGGTGTCGGGCCTGGTTTCCATGGGCGCCATGGGGCTGAGCGGCTCGGTTCCGGCCCCTGCGCACCGCGATTAGCCTCGTGATTCATCTTTCGTTAACCGCCGGCAGATAGTTCAAATTCGAACGATCGGTCTAACGCTGCCTTGAAAATTCCGTGATTAGATCGCGCTACGGCTGCTGCTGCTGGAGCGTGAGAGGGGCTTAAGATGGTGGGGTCTTTCTATCGGCTCGCGGCCGCAGCCGCTTTTTCCGCGATGCTTGCCGGCTGCTCGAGTATGCCGGACGATCTTGCGTCCGATGGCGCATCATCGCGCGGACGCGACAGCGCCACGATGACGATGCTCGACAAGCCGATCCAATGCGTGCCGTTCGCGCGCGCGCATTCCGGCATCGATATTCGCGGCGATGCTTACACCTGGTGGGATCAAGCGCGCGCCGCGCACTACCCAACAAGCTCAAACCCCAGCACAGGCGCTGTCATGGTGCTGGCCGGGTATTCGACGCCCGAGCACGCGCATGTCGCGGTGGTGCGCCGGATCGTGTCGTCGCGCGAAATCCGTATCGATCACGCGAACTGGCTGAACAACGGCGCAATCTTCATGGACGATCCGGTCGCGGACGTCAGCCCGGACAACGACTGGACGCGCGTGCTGGTGTGGAACGTCCAGACCCACGCCTGGGGCACGCACACCTACAACGTCACCGGCTTCATCGAGCCGAAGGACCGCGCCAGCACCATGCGCGTGGCTTCGAGCGCCGCTGAGTTCGAAGATTAGTTTTCAATATCAATCGGATAGAGGCGACTGCGCTATTCTGCCTCGCCCCTCTTTGACCCTCCCGGACACAGGCATAATGTCCGCGCCTTCGTGACGAGCGGGAACTCCTTTGCGACTGGAGAAGCGCTTGCAAACCGGAGTGGCCAGCTTGGCGTTACAGTTCCGAATTCTTTTCGGCCGCGTCCGTCCGTGAACGAACTCAAGAACATCGCACCGGCAGCCTCCGACGCCGACCCGCTTGCCGCACACGACGATGCGAAGCTGGCGAGCCATGTGCATTGCGATACCGACAAATCGTGGAAGCATCAGGCAGCGCTGACGCTCGGCGCGCTCGGTGTCGTGTTCGGCGATATTGGCACAAGTCCGCTCTATGCGATGCGCGAGACGGCGCTGGCGACCGGCGGTTCTGTTCCGCATCCCTTCGCGATCATGGGCGGCTTGTCGCTGATCTTCTGGGCGCTGATGAGCGTGGTGACGCTCAAATATGTGATCCTGATCATGCGTGCCGACAACAATGGCGAAGGCGGCGTGCTCGCGCTTGCCACGCTCGCGCATCGTTCGCCACGTATCGGCCGCAGGATCAAGACGACGATCGGCATCGGTGCGATTCTGGGCCTCGCCCTGTTCTTCGGCGACGGCATACTCACACCGGCGGTGACGGTGCTGAGCGCGGTCGAAGGAATGGCGGTGGAAAGTCACGCACTGCAGCCGCTCGTTGTCCCTCTGGTGCTGATCATCCTGATCACCATCTTCGCAATGCAGAGCCGCGGCACCGCCGATATCGGAAAGCTGTTCGGCCCGGTGATGGTGGTCTGGTTTCTGGTGCTGGCCGCGCTTGGCGCCATCGCCATCACGCGCGCGCCGCAGATCCTGGCCGCGGTCAATCCCTGGTACGCGGTCCAGCTCTTCGCGCACGAGCCCTGGACGGCGTTCGTCGCGCTCGGCTCCGTGGTGCTGGCGGTGACGGGCTGCGAAGCGCTGTATGCCGATATGGGTCATTTCGGGCGCAAGCCGATTCAGCGCGCGTGGCTGTTTTTCGTGCTCCCCGCGCTGGTGCTGAATTACTTCGGGCAGGGCGCGGCGTTGTTGATCGCGCCGCAAAAGGCGAACATCGCGTTCTATTCGGTGGCGCCTGAATGGGCGCATTTCCCGCTGGTGCTCCTCGCCACGATCGCCGGCATCATCGCGAGCCAGGCCGTCATCTCCGGCGTCTTTTCCATGACGCAGCAGGCCGTTCAGCTTGGCCAGCTGCCGCGCATGGAAATCCGCCACACATCGGCGACCGAATACGGTCAGATCTACGTGCCGCGCGTGAACACAATGCTGTGCGTCGGCGTGGTGCTGATCGTGCTGATCTTCAAGAGCTCGGCAGCGCTGGCCGCCGCCTACGGCATTGCCGTCACCGGTGTGATGGTGATCGACACCTTCCACGTCAGCCTGATCGCGGCGCGACAATGGAAATGGCGCATCGGAATCGTCATCGCCGTGTTCGGCGCGCTGGCGCTCATTGATTGGTCGTTTCTTGCCGCAAACTCGCTCAAGATCGTGGAAGGCGGCTGGCTGCCGCTCGCCATTGCGGGCACGATCTTCCTGGTCATGGAAACCTGGCGCTATGGCCGCCGCCATCATCAGGAGATCGTGCGCAACGAATCCCTGCCCCTCGATCTCTTCCTGGAGCGCGCCGACAAGACGCCGATGCGCGTGGCGGGGACGGCGGTGTTCCTGAATGCACGTACCGATGTCGTGCCGGCCTCGCTGCTGCACAACCTCAAGCACAACAAGGTTCTGCACGAGCGCGTGATCTTGGCCCATGTGGTCGTGGATGACACACCCTTCGTGCGTGCCGATAGGCGCATCGAGGTCACCAAACTCGGCAAGGGTTTCTACAGCGTGAAAGTCCATCACGGTTTTTTCGAGTCGCCCGATGTGCCGCTGGCGCTCAGCAACGCGCGGCCGTTCGGTCTGGCGGTCGATGTCGATCACACGACCTTCTTTGTCGGCCGCGAGACGCTGGTGCCCGCGCAAACACCTGCGCTCGGGCGCTGGCGTACCTGGCTTTATATCCAGCTCGCCGCGAACGCTTTGTCGCCCGCGCGATTCTATTGTCTTCCAGCAAACCGCGTCGTCGAACTCGGCGCGCAGATCACTGTCTGATGGCAATGCCGGCCCCGCCCGCACACGCCGAAACCACACATGGCGGAAAACCTTCGACGCGGCGCACGGCGCTGCTGACGCTCGGCGCACTGGGCGTCGTGTTCGGCGATATCGGCACGAGCCCCCTTTACGCCATGCGCGAATCCGCTTTGGCCGCATCTGCAGGCAGGACGCCCACGCCATTTGCCGTGATGGGCGCGCTGTCGCTGATCATCTGGTCGCTGATCGTAGTGGTGACGCTGAAATACGTGATGCTCATCATGCGCGCGGACAACGAGGGCGAAGGCGGCGTGCTCGCGCTCGCGGCCCTTGCCCATCGCTCCACCGGTTTGGGCCGCCGGACCAAAATGTCCATCGGCATTGTCGCGATCATCGGGCTCGCGCTGTTTTATGGCGACGGCATGCTGACACCGGCGATCTCGGTGCTCAGCGCCGTCGAAGGACTGAAAGAGGGCGGCCCGAGATTCGAGACGCTGATCCTTCCCTTGTCGTTGATCATTCTGGTCGGGCTCTTCGTTCTGCAATCGCGCGGCACGGACAGGATCGGCAAGATTTTCGGACCCGTGATGGTGCTGTGGTTCATCGTCATTGCGGTGCTCGGCCTGTCCGCGATCTTCAAGGCGCCGGCGATTCTAAAAGCCGTTTCGCCTTCCTATGGCATCGCCTTGTTCGTCCGGGAGCCGTGGACAGCGTTCGTCTCGCTCGGCTCCGTCGTTCTGTCCGTCACGGGCTGCGAGGCGCTCTACGCCGACATGGGCCATTTCGGGCGCACGCCAATCCGGCTTGCGTGGCTTGTGGTAAGCCTGCCGGCGCTGCTGCTCAACTATCTGGGACAAGGCGCCGAGCTGCTGATCAACCCAAAGGCAGCGCCGTTCGTGTTCTACTCGATCGCGCCGCATTGGGCGCATTATCCACTGGTCGGGCTCGCGACGCTCGCGACCATCATCGCATCCCAAGCCGTCATTTCCGGTGTGTTCTCCATCACCCGCCAGGCCGTGCAGCTTGGCCAGCTGCCGCGCATGGAGATCAAGCACACCTCCGCGACCGAGTCGGGCCAGATCTATGTGCCGCGCATCAACGCAATGCTCTGCATCGGAGTCGTGCTCATCGTTCTGATCTTCAAGTCGTCCGACGCGCTGGCGGCGGCCTATGGCATCGCGGTCACCGGCGTGATGGTGATCAGCACCGCTCTTGTCGCCGTCGTCGCCATACGCAAATGGCATTGGAGCAGACCCGCGGTGTACGCAATCTTCGGCGCGTTCGGCCTGATCGACCTGGCGTTCCTCGCGTCCAACTCGCTCAAGATCGTCGAGGGCGGCTGGTTGCCGCTGCTGGTTGCCGGCGGCGTGTTCGTCGTGATGGACACATGGCGCATCGGCCGCCGCATCCATCTGGAGAAAGTGCGCGACAATGCGTTGCCGCTGCAGCTTTTCCTCGATCGTGCCGATCGCGTGTCGCAGCGCGTCGCCGGCACCGCGATCTTTCTGACGCCGCGTCTCGATATCGCGCCCAACACGCTGCTGCACAGCATGAAGCACTACAAGGTGCTGCACGAGCGCATCGTGCTTGTGACCGTCGTGGTAGACAACACGCCATTCGTGCGCGCCGACAAACGCATCGAGGTCGAAAAGCCCGGCAAAGGATTCTTCGAAGTGCGAATCCATTTCGGCTTTTTCGAGAATCTCGACGTTCCGAAGGCGCTGGAAAAAGCACGGCCGTTCGGACTCGTGATCGACGTCGATACCTCCACCTTTTTTGTCGGCCGCGAGACGCTGGTGGCGGGCGAGCATCCGGGCTTCGCGAATTGGCGCATCGGGCTTTACACCTGGCTCGCGTCCAACGCGCTGGCGCCGGCGCGGTTCTATGACCTTCCGCCAAACCGCGTGGTCGAGTTCGGAACCCAGATCACGATCTGATCAATATCTCGGTGCGCGCTTCTTAAAACCGCAATAGGTTGAGACTTGAAATCGCGTTCTCAACAATTTTTCAGAGTACGACCTGTCCTCTGTATTCGAACCCCGTTTTTCCGAGGGGGACCCCCTCACGCTTATCGAACCACCGGCCCTCAAACTTCCAATGGCCGATTGCCCCAAATGGTGACGGCGTAAGCCGGCTTCAAGCCCTGCCCAAAGACTTTCGGTTACATCTGCGGGATTGACCGGCGGCGCGATGTTGCTGTCTCGTTGACGCAGCCGTCATCGGAGATTCCCATGCGCCGTCTTGTTCTTGCCGCGGCCCTGCTGCTGTTCGCGTCTGCCGAAGCCGATGCCGCCAAGATCGCGATCAAAATCGATCAGGGCATCCTGAACGGCGCGACCGAAGACGATGTGCAGGTCTTCAAGGACATCCCCTTTGCCGCGGCGCCGGTTGGCGACCTGCGCTGGCGCGCGCCGCAGCCGGGGCCGGACTGGACCGGTGCGCGCGATGCGACCGAATTCGGTCCGATCTGTCCGCAGAACCTGACGCAGTACACCAAGGATCTGAAGCAGAGCGAAGACTGCCTTTCGCTGAACGTGTGGTCGCCCAACACCGTGCCATCCGCGAAGCTGCCGGTGATGGTGTGGATCTATGGCGGCGCGTTCGTGACCGGCGGCGCCGCTGTCCAGTTCTATGACGGTACCGATCTTGCCAAGCGCGGCGTTGTGATCGTTACGCTGAACTACCGGCTCGGCGAACTCGGCTTCTTCGCGCACCCCGCGCTGGCGAGCGAACACACGAGCGACGATGCGACAGGCAATTTCGGACTGCTCGACCAGATCGCAGCGCTGAAATGGGTACGAAAGAACATCGCTTCATTCGGCGGCGATCCGGACAACGTGACGATCTTCGGTGAATCCGCCGGCGGGATGAGCGTGAACGATCTTGTCGCCTCGCCGATGGCGCGTGGCTTGTTCACGAAGGCGATCTCGGAGTCCGGTCTTGGTTTCAACATAATTCCTTCGCTCGATAGAGCGGTGCAGGCAAGCACCGATTGGGGCACGGCGATGGGTGTGACCGGAAGCGATGCGACGGCGCTCGGCAAGCTGCGCGCACTCAAGGTCGATGACATCCTGAAGCATCGCGCGCTGAACCAGACCGAAGGCGGCATTTCTCCGTTCCTCGACGGCAAGGTCATCACCGATCAGGTCTCGGTCCTGTTCGCGAAGGGCGAGATTGCGAAAGTGCCCTACGTCGCGGGCTCGAACAGCAACGAGGCGAGCCTCGCCCCCGCGCTCGGTACCGATGTCGTCAAGGACCTCGACAAGTTCGGCGATGCCCTGCCGCAGGTGCGCGCCGTCTATGAAACAGACGGCAAATTGACCGACGAAGAATTCGGCCGGCAGGTGTTCGGCGATTCGCTGTTCACCGCCGCGGCGCAGAACCTCGCGGGTTTCGTGGACAAGGCCGGCGAACCCGCCCGCGTCTATCACTTCGCCTATATCGCCGATCACTTCCGCGGCAAGGTGCCGGGCGTCAATCACGGCGCGGAGATTCCGTTCGTGTTCGGATTCCGGGGGCTCGGATTCCTCGCCAACTTCACGAGCGATCTGGATCGCAAGATTGCGCAGCAGATGGGTGACTACTGGGTGAACTTCGCCAAGACCGGCGATCCCAACGGTGCGGGGCTTCCGCCGTGGCCCGCGTTCTCGAACGCGTCGCGCCAGACGTTGCTGGTCGATGACACAACCAAAGCCGTCGCTGATTTCCGCCGCGGTCAGGTTCAGATCATGACCGGCATCTGGGCGAAGCGCGTGGGCCTGCCCGCGCCTTAGCCACAAATCTCAAAGCCCAGGTGGAAACTTGCAAGTTGGACGAATTGTAGCTACATTTGTGTAGCTACATGAGGTCGGCATGCGCTGGACCTGGGACCCACGAAAGAACCGCAGAAACCGGCTGGCGCACGGGCTGGACTTCGAGACCGCGGCGCTTGTCTTTGACGATCCGCTCGCGATGTCCAGGCTTGACGATGCCACCGAAGAAGAACGCTGGCAGACGGTTGGTGAAATCGGCGGCGTGATCGTGTTCGTCGTGCACACTTGGCCCGAGCCGGACGATAGCGGTGAGGATGTCGGGCGGATCGTCAGCGCCCGAAAGGCAACATCGCATGAAAGGAAAGCTTATGAAGAAGACCGCTTCTAAGACGTTGACGGCAGAGCAAAGGAAAGCATTGGCGGCACTCGCGCGCCTGCCGGACTCGCGGATCGACACGCGGTCCCTTCCGGAGGCCAAGGACTGGTCGGGCGCCAAACGCGGGTTGTTCTATCGTCCGGTGAAGCAGCAGCTCACGCTCAGGCTCGATGCCGACGTGATCGCCTGGTTCAAGGACCACGCGCCCAAAGGCGAGGGCTATCAGACCGACATCAACCACGCTCTGCGCGAGCACGTGAAAAGGCAGGCTCGGAAGGCGTGAGAAGTTGATGGAAATAAGCAAAATCTTAAGTACAGCAATCTAAGATAGATGGCTTCTTTCCAGTGAGCTGATTGGGTATGGCGATTTTTCTCGCTCTCTTTTTTCCCTTTCTGATCTCTCTTTACGCTTGGCAAGTGTACACTTGGTGGATTGGTACAATCACCTTTGTCGCTCTGACGTATTTGACTGGTGTAATCGGAAAAATCGCAAAGCGACGCTCTTGGTCGGCTAGCAAAACGCTTTGGGCAAGCTTCGCGCTGGATAGCATCAGTTTCTGGGTGATCGCTCTGAGTAGTGTTGATGCGTGTGACGAAAGCTTGACTCACTGTCACAAGCTATTCTTTTAAAAGCGCTCACTCTGCTGGCGACGCGTGAATAGTCGGGCGCCTTCTGACGCTGTTCGAAACAACACGAGTGTCCTTCAATCTAACGCATAGACCAGCGCCTTGAGATAGGCGCTTTCGGGCAGCATCGGATGTACCGGATGGTCCGCGCCGGCGCCTGCCTGATGGATCAGCCGCGCGCGGCGTTCGGTGCGCGCGATGCCGAGCGCGCATTCCTGCGCGAAGCGGTCGGCGGAAATGTTGTGCGAGCAGGACGCGAGCAGCAGCAACCCGTTCGGCGCGACCAGCTTCGCCGCCATGCGCGCGAGCTTGCGATAGGCCTTGGCGCCGGGCTCCAGATCCTTGCGCGATTTCACGAAAGGCGGTGGGTCGGCGATGACGATGTCGAAGGTCTCCTTCGCATTGCCGAGGCGTTCGACTTCCTCGAACACATCGCTTTTCACGAACCGGCAGACGGCGGCAACGCCGTTTGCAGCGGCGGATTCTTCCGCCAGCGCAAGCGCGGGCGCGGAGCTGTCGAGAGCGACAACTTCTTTCGCGCCGCTCTTTGCCGCGGCAAGTGCGAAGCCGCCGGTGTAGCAATAGGCGTCCATCACCGTCTTGCCGTTTGCGAGCGCGGCCATGAACGCGCGATTGTCGCGCTGATCGTAGTACCAGCCGGTTTTCTGACCGCTACCGAGATCGGCGAAATAGCGGATGCCGTTCTCCTCGACCGCGATACGCCCGGCCTCACCTCTTTCGGCGCGCACATAGGACTCAAGACCCTCAAGCGCGCGCGATGGCGCGTCGGCGCGCAGGATCACCATCGTTGGCGCGATCGCTTCATCGAGCGCCTTGAGCAACGGCTTCAGCAAGGCTTCCATGCCGGCGGTCGTGATCTGCACGACACAGGCATCGCCGAAACGGTCGATGGTGAGACCGGGGAGAAAGTCACCCTCGGCATGGACGAGCCGATAGAAGGGCTGCCCATACACCGCGTCGCGAAGATCGCGCGCGCGTGCGAGCCGCTTCTCGAAATAATTGGCGCCCATCACGATCCCGGGCTGCGTGTCCAACAAGCGGATCGCGATCAGGCTGTTCGGATTGAAATAGCCGGTGCCATAGGGCTGGCCGTCGTCACCGACAACATTCACCACCGTTCCGGGCTTCAGCGCCTTGGTCGCGTTGCTCATCTCCACTTCGTTGGAGAACGCCCATGGCGCGCCGGCGCGAATGCGGCGTCCCTCTTTGGGTTTGAGGCGAACCGTGGGGTGAGTCATGGAAACCGGTGGTGAAAAACGCGCCTTCGGTTAGCATGGCCACGCGGGAATAGATAACGGGAACATCATGGCGCAGAATCCGGCAACGAAATTCGGCACGATGCGCAGCAAGACGCCGGAAGAGGCCAAGTTCTTCTGGACCGGCGGCCCCGTGCAGGTGGCGGAGCGCGCCTGGTTTGCCTCCCAATTCTCCGGCTGCACCGCGTTCGAGACCGATGAGGGGCTCGTCGTTGTCGATACCGGCACCAGGCAATTCGCGCCCGCCCTTGCCGCGATGCTGCGCCAGAAGACGCAGGCCCCGGTGCATACGGCGATCTACACCCACGGCCATATCGACCATGCCTATGGCCTCGAAGCGTTTCTGATGCCAGGCCAGAAGAAACCGCGTGTGATCGCGCACAGCGCCATGCCCGCGCGTTTCGAACGCTACGCCGCGACCGCGCATCACAACGCCGCGCTGAACGCCCGCCAGTTCGGCGGCACGGTCGAGGCGCAATCGCAGGACGCCTATGCCGCCTTCGGGCAGCCGCCGGTCCCACCCGACACGCTCTACGACGACAGGCTCGACATCGCCGTCGGCGGCGTGACATTCGAGTTGCATCATTGCCGGGGCGAAACCGACGATCACACGTGGGTCTGGTGTCCGGAGCGCGGCGTGCTCTGCCCCGGCGATCTGTTCATCTGGGCGGTGCCGAACGACGGCAATCCGCAGAAGGTGCAGCGCTATCCCTGGGATCGCGCGAAGGGGTTGCGTGCGATGGCGGCGTGCGGACCGCAGGCGCTGTGTCCCGGTCATGGCGGGCCCGTCATCGGCGAAAAAGACAAGATCGTCCGTATGCTGACGGAGACGGCCGCATTTCTGGAGACCGTCGTGGCGCGCACGATGGCGGCGATGGAGAACGGCTCGCCGCCGCATGTCGACATCGTCACCGCCATCGATCTGCCGAAGTCCGAGTCGCCGTGGCTGCAGCCCGTCTACGACGACACGGAATTCCTGGTGCGCAATGTCATCCGCTATTACGGCGGCTGGTGGAGCGGACGGCCGAGCGAATTGAAGCCCGCGAGCCGCGACAAATTGGCCGGCGAAATCGCGGCGTTGTGCGGAGGTGCGGAGAGGCTTGCCGAACGGGCCTTAACACTTTCACACGCGTGTGAACATCGTCTGGCCTGCCATCTTGCGGATTATGCGCTGGAAGCGGCGCCTGCCGACACATCCGTGCAGGAAAAGGTCGCTGAGGTTTACGATAGACGCGCTGACAGCGAGACCAGCCTGATGGCAATTAACATTTTCAACTCCGCTGCCGCCTATGCCAGAGCGGGACGCCCGTTCCGTTGACGGAACTTCGTCTTATTCTCGTCACAAAGTTCTCTAGAACGCGCGGCCAAGCGAACTGCGGGCCACAGCACGCGCGCCTCGACTGACTGTGTCGAAGATTCTCCTCATTCAATTGGGACGCCTGCGCGCGAAAGCCATGACTGTTGCCGTGAGTTTCAAATCCGCAGACCAGCTTGTCAGCGAGCGCCTCGTCGGCGTTCACGATGCGTGGAAGCGCACGGCGGGCGAACGCATGGGTCCAAAGCGCGAGGAGATCACGCCCAGCCTCCTGCGTACCGCCCTGCCCTGGATCTGGATGATCGACGTCGTCGATGGTGGAAAGGATTTCCTGTTCCGCATCGCGGGCGAACGCGTGATCGAGTTCATGGGGCGGCGCCATGCCGGCGAGTTGCTTTCGAGCAATCTGGAAAATCCGTTCTTCCAACGCATGCACGCGATCCTTGTCCAATGCCATCGCCAGAGAAAGCCTGTTGCCGCCGGACCGGTCCGGTCCAATCTGGCGGGCAAGGACTTCCTCGAGATGGAAGTGGTAG
>CAZCJI010000076.1:0-10926 GCA_964498625.1 uncultured Rhizobium sp. | reverse complement strand
CTGCCCGCACCGCGATACCAGCCGCCGACGAATGTGACCGTGCATTTCGGCGATATCGGCCGAGGTTGCGGTCTTGCCCGTTCCAATCCCCCAGACGGGCTCATAAGCGATAACGGTATCTTCAGCCGTCACGCGATCCGGCACACTGCCCGCAAGTTGTCTCTCAACCACGCTGAGCGCCTCGCCATTCATGCGTTGCGTCTCGGTCTCACCGACACAAACGATCGCCACGAGCCCTGCCCGTCTTGCTGCGATTGCCTTGGCCGAGACGTCGGCATCCGTTTCGCGGTGGTATTGCCGGCGCTCGGAATGCCCGACGATCACCGCGCTTGCGCCGGCGTCTTTCAGCATCTCCGCGCTGATGTCGCCGGTGAATGCGCCGCTCATCTCTGCATGGCAATCCTGTCCGCCGAGAGCAATGGCGTCCCCTGCCGTTTCATGCGCTCGCGCGAGTAAGGAAGCGGGCGGACAAATCAACACATCCGCAGATGCCGGTTTCGCGGCGAGCGCTTTGCACAGGATTTCTATCTCGCCGAGCGACGAGCCCAGACCATGCATCTTCCAGTTCCCGGCTATCAGCGAGCGCATTGTTGTTTCCTGTCAGCGGACGATTTCGACGAGCAGAACCCAGGCGTTGATCACCGTCGCGATCAGCGAAGCGATCACCGCCGGCACCAGCCATGCGACAGCGTTCGCCGAGCCGTCAAGCAACAGCACACCTGTCACGATCACCGGAACGCTGGAGAGTTGGGTGAGCATAAACCGGGTCATTAACGATCGGCGTGGAACGGCTTTCTGTCTGCCAAAGGTCCGCAGCTGGATGATTCCCGGTACCAGCCACATCGCCGCACCCGTTGCGAGCAATTCACTGGCCAGCTGCCCGACCGGCTGATTGGGCACGAGCATATAGCTTGAAAAGATGAGCACGCCGGTCGGCGCAACCAAGGTTTCCGCGGCGCGTCCCGGAAGCCAGGGGTACGACACAATCCGGCTCAGATTGATCGAGATGGCGACAATCACAAAGCCCGCGAGGGCGGCCGACGCCCCGACCTCGGCCATGAAAAAGTCCGCCCACATGCTCATCGCTTGCCCCAACAAAGGCCCATCCCTATCATCCGCCGCCTTTCATCACCAACATCGCCCGGATCTCCCATGCTTCAGAAAATGCGTGCCTTTTCCAAGTCGATTTTCGCGTCCATCTTTCTGGGCGCGGTGGCGCTGAGCTTTGTCGTCTGGGGCATCGCTGACGTTTTTCGCGTCCGAAGCGATACGGATGTCGCGACGGTCGGATCGACCGTGATTTCCTACGAAAAGTTCAGCCGCGACTATCAGAACGTTCTGCGCAGACAGGGCGAACAGATCGGGCAAACGATCACGCCGGAAATGGCCCGCAAGATGGATTTGGGAAATTCCACGCTGGACAATCTGATTAACAGCACCGCGCTGGACAATGTCGGCGAGAAATTCGGTCTGATGGTGAGCGATGCCGATGTCACTGCGCGTATTCGTGCGATTCCGGCGTTCAACGGCCCGCTCGGCACCTTCGACAAAGATACTTTCGATCGCGTTCTGGCGAGAAACAACTTCAACGAACAGGATTTCGTCGAGGGCATACGCGCGGACATGACCCGCGATCAGCTGATCGGGCCGGTTGAAGATGGCACGCAAGTCCCTCCCGGTTACGCGCACGCGCTGTTCGCATTCTCGACCGAACTCCGCTCCACCGAGTACATGGTCCTGACCCCGCAGTCGCTTGGGACGATCGCGCCACCGAGCGACGCCGTGCTCGCCGCTTATGTCAAAGCCCACACCGACCGGTTCAGTACGCCGGAATATCGCGCCGTGACCGTAGCCGTCGCAGGTCCGGAAGACGTTGCCGCCGACATCAAGATCACCGACGCACAAATCCAATCGCAATACGATGCCAACAAATCGGTTTATGTGGTTCCGGAGAAGCGCGATGTCGAACAGATCACTTTCTCGGATGAGGCCAGCGCAAGAGCAGCCCGCGCCAAGATCGATGGCGGAATAACATTCCAGGCGGCGGCTTTTGCGGCGAAGAAGACGGCCGACAACCGCGGATCTGTTTCGCAGGACGATTTGGGTGCCAACGGCGCAGCTGTATTCGCGTTGCCGCTCGACGGCGTGTCCGCGCCTTTGAAGAACTTCTCCAGCTGGGTGCTGATGCACGTCACCAAGATTACGCCCGGCAAGACCACGACGCTCGAGCAGGCCAAGCCGGAACTGGTCAAGGGGCTGACCGACAGGCTGGCGGCGAACAAAGTCATCGATATCGCAAACGCTTATACGGATGCGGCGAGTAGCGGCGCAGACATCGCCGAGGCGGCGAAAAAATCCGGCATGCGGCTAGTCCACGTTCCAGCCATGGACGCGCGGGGGCTGGCGCCCGATGGCAGTAAGGTCGCGCTTCCCGTCGATCCCGAGTTGCTCGCGCAGATCTTCACCGCGGAAGGGGGTGAATCCGGCGATCCGATTCAGACCAAGACGGGTCACACCTACGTCATTTCTGTGGAAGGCGTGACGCCACCGAAGGTAAAGTCGCTAAGCGCCGTGCATGACGAGGCTGTGCGCGACTGGACAGCCGGGCAAACCGCTGGACTGCTGAAAAAGCGCGCCGCCGAACTCGCGGCACAGGCGCGCGAGAGAAATGACATTCGCGAACTGGCGAAAGGCCTCGGCTCGCCGGTTCTGTTTGGCCCGGCCATCACCCGTGACAAAACCGACGATGTGTTCTCGGCACCGCTGGTGAAAGAGATTTTCAGCGCACCACCGGGCGGGATCGCCTATGGCCCAATGTCCAAAGGCGGAAATTATATTGTGGCGCGCGTGACGGGTGTGCTGCACCCGCCTCTGCCACCGACCAGCCCGGGCTTTCGGCAGGGTATGCGAGAGCTTTCCGGACAGGTTGCACAGGACAATGTTCTGTCGCTCGCGAAAGCAGCGCGTGACAGCCAGGGGGTGACGATCAACAAGGCGATGGTCGACAGGATTACGGGCGGCGATAACGGATCGTGAGCAACCGATGGCCATCCAGCCCGACTTCGCGGCTTTCGCGCGCGCGTATGACGCTGGACAAGCGCAAGCCCTGTACACGCGACTGATCGCCGATCTCGAGACGCCTGTCTCTGCGTTCTTGAAACTCGGTGAAGGCCGCGACAACGCGTTCCTGTTCGAGAGTGTGCAAGGTGGAGAATCGCGCGGGCGCTATTCGATCATCGGTCTAAAGCCCGATCTGATCTGGCGCGTTCGGAATGGCAAAGCCGAGATCAATCGCAACGCCCGCTCCGCGCCGGCAGCTTTCAGACCGGATGTCATCGCCGACAAGCCGCTGCAGTCGTTGCGCGCGTTGATGCACGAGACACGCATGGAATTGCCGGCCCCGTTGCCGCCGATGTCTGTCGCGCTGTTCGGCTATCTCGGCTACGACACCGTGCGTCTGATCGAGCGCCTGCCCGATCCGCCGCCCGACACGCTCGGCCTGCCTGACGCGATCCTGATGCGGCCGACGATCACCGCGATCTTCGACAATGTGCGTGACGAGATTCTGATCGTGACACCCGTCTGGCCGGAAAAGGGCCTGGATGCCCGCGCCGCCTATGCGCGCGCCTCGGAACGCCTGATGGATACGATCGGCGATCTCGAACGTCCTGCGCCGGCCTCACCGGAACTCGTGGACCTTCCCGCATCTTCGAGCGTCGAATCCAACACGACCCATGCGGACTATCTCGCGATCGTGGAGCGCGCGAAAGAATATATCCGCGCCGGCGACGTGTTTCAGGTCGTGCCGAGCCAACGCTTTCGAAGGCCGTTCACCTTGCCGCCGTTCTCGCTTTATCGCGCGCTACGAAGGCTCAATCCCTCGCCGTTTCTCTACAACCTCGCATTCCCCGGATTCAATATCGTGGGATCGAGTCCAGAGATTCTCGTGCGCCTGCGCGATGGTATCGTGACCATCCGTCCGATCGCAGGAACCCGCAAGCGCGGCGCAACGTCGGAAGAAGACAGGGCGCTAGCAGAAGAGCTGATGCGCGATCCCAAGGAGCGTGCCGAACATCTCATGCTCGTCGACCTCGGCCGCAACGATGTCGGGCGTGTTGCGAAAACGGGCGACGTGAAGGTGACCGACAGCTTCTTCATTGAGCGCTATAGCCATGTGATGCATCTGGTCTCGAATGTCGAAGGTCATATTCGCGACGGGCTCGATGCGGTCGATGCACTGGCAGCGGGATTGCCGGCCGGCACCCTGACTGGCGCGCCAAAGATCCGCGCCATGGAATTGATCGACGAATTCGAAAAGGAAAAGCGTGGCGCCGTTTATGCGGGCGCCGTCGGCTATTTCGCGGCCGACGGATCGATGGACACCTGCATCGTCCTGCGCACAGCCGTCGTGAAAGATGGCACGATGTATGTGCAGGCGGGTGGCGGCGTGGTCGCAGACAGCGACCCCGAGGCAGAGTACCAGGAGACGGTCAACAAAGCGAAGGCGCTGATGTCCGCCGCCGACGAAGCTATTCGCTATGCCTCAGCGGCCAAGAAGGGCCAGTGACGTTCGCGCTTCGAGCTTGAGCCGGATCGCTTGGCGCAATGGAACGAGCCTGTATCCCGATTGATGCGCCGCCCAATAGGCAACCGCATCCAGCGTGATTTCGCGCGGGTGCCCGATGGCGATAGCGATACCCTGTTCCTTTGCCCGCTTTTCCAACACATGAAGCTGCATATCGACCGCATCGATGTTTTCGACATCATCCAGGAAGATATCCCGCGCGGCCGTCGCCACGCCGTAGCGGCCGGCTACAGCTGCGACTTGCGTGTCCGGCGTCGTCCGGGAGTCCAAGAACAAGACGTGCCGCGCCGCCAAGCGCTCCATCACCGGTGCGAGAGCCGTGCTGTCGGCAGTGAAGCGGCTACCTTCATGATTGTTCACGCCGATAAATCCAGGAACGCGGTCCAGTGCCCAATCGAGCCGGCGTAGGATTTCCGCTGGAGGCTGCCCAGTCATCAGCGCCATAGGCCCGGGATCTTCAGTGCCGATCGCTTCCATGGGCATATGGACGAGAATTTCGTGGCCTCTGCGCAGAGCCTCTCTCGCCAGCCCCGGCGTGTCTTGCGGATAAGGCAGAAATGATAGGGCAACGGCGCGCGGCAAAGCGATGGCGCGGCGCGTGCGCGCGATATCGCCGCCTAGGTCATCGATGACAATGGCGACGGACGGCGTTCCCGCGAACCGAACTGTCGGCTCTAGTGCGTCGTCACCTGCGATGTCTGTTCGAATATCGGGAGTGCTGGGCACCGCGCTTGTCGGCAGAGACATGCGAATGACAAGATCGGATTCCAAAATGCTCGCCTGGGCGGCGATGGCATCAGGCGTTACGAACAGTCCTACAAAGGCCGGGAACCCGGTTGCGAGCCTGCCCGCGCCGAAGGAAGCCGCGAAAGCCAGCACGACCCAGAAAGCGCCGTCCGCAATCCGCAGGACCTCGCGCGAAGGTCCCCGCAGCCTTTCCTTCCGAATCGGCTTCAACCGGAGCATGGACACGTAGTGCCCCGATGGCGGCGCCTGTCAACCACACGAGCAGCGCAAACGTGCTATAGAGCCCGCCCGAACCCGGACCCGACTATGCTGCTTCTGATCGATAACTACGACAGCTTTACCTACAACCTGTTCCACTATCTGGGGCAGCTGGGCGCTGATGTCGTTGTCAAACGCAACGACGAACTGAGCGCAGACGAAGCGCTTGTGATGCGTCCGGAGGCGGTGGTGCTCTCGCCGGGCCCCTGTACGCCGAACGAAGCCGGCATCTGCCTTTCGCTGATCGAGAAGGCAAACGGCACTGTGCCCATCCTCGGCGTGTGTCTCGGCCACCAATCCATTGGCCAGGTCTATGGCGGCACGATCGCGCGTGCGCCGGAGCCGATGCACGGCAAGGTCTCGCGCATCCATCACACTGGCAAAAGCGTGTTCCGCGGACTCAACAACGACTTCCAAGCGACGCGCTATCACTCGCTCACCATCGCGCCGGAGCGCATGCCCGCCGTGCTCGAAGTCACCGCCACCAGTGACGACGGGGTGATCCAGGGGATAATGCACAAGAGCCATCCGGTCCACGGTGTGCAATTTCACCCGGAAAGCATCGCGTCGGAGAACGGTCACGCTTTGCTGCAAAACTTCCTGACAATCGCCAAAGAGTTCTCGCGCGTACCGGCATGACAAACGTTGCGACATTTCCGGCGCTCGCGGAGGTCGCGAAGGGCTCAACGCTCGGCGAACGCGAAACGATCGACGCGTTCGACGCGATCTTCTCCGGCAATGTTGGCGAAAGCGAACTCGCCGAATTTCTTCTAGCGATGGCGAAGCGTGGACCGACCGTCGCGGAGATCACGGGCGCTGCGAAATCCATGCGCGCCAATATGCGTTCCATTGATGCCCCGCCTGGTGCCATCGATCTGTGCGGCACGGGTGGCGACGGGCACAACACCCTCAATATCTCGACTGCGGTGTCATTCGTGGTTGCCGGAGCAGGCGTGCCGGTCGCCAAACACGGCAACCGCAGCGCCACATCGCGCTCAGGCGCTGCTGACGTACTTGAAACCCTCGGTGTGAAGATCGAACTGTCGCCAGAACAGGCGCGGCGCTGTATCGAAGAGGCGGGTTCGTGCTTCCTGTTCGCACGCTCTTATCATCCCGCGATGCGCCATGTTGCGGCGGTACGCAGCAAGCTTGGTGTGCGCACGATCTTCAATTTGCTGGGGCCGCTCTCCAATCCGGCGCGCGTGAAGCGACAATTGCTCGGTGTGTATACGCGCGAGTGGCTCGAGCCGATGGCGGAAGCGCTCGCTGCGCTCGGAACGGAGCGCGCATGGGTCGTTCACGGTTCCGATGGTCTGGATGAAATGACCACGACGAGCACGACCTTCATCGCGTCACTGGATCGAGGCAAGGTGCAGATGCTGGATTTCGACGCCGTTCCGCGTCCGGCGGCCCTCGCCGATCTCAAGGGAGGCGATGTGGCCTATAACGCCAAAGCCATCCGCGAATTGCTCGATGGTGAAGACGGTCCATTCCGCGATATTGTGTTGTTGAACGCCGCAGCAGCGCTAATCGTCGCGGACAAGGCGCAAAGCATCGCCGACGGCGTTCAAATTGCGGAGATGTCCGTCGATTCCGGCGCCGCACTTTCCCGCCTCGAGCGCCTTATCGAAGTCTCGAACGCATGACCATTCTGGATGACATCGCCAAATACAAACGGGAAGAGATCGCGGCCGCGAAGGCTCGAACATCCAACGCTGCGCTTGACGAAAAAGCTTGGGCGATGTCGCCGCCGCGCGGCTTCCGTGCCGCGCTTGAACGTGCGCGCGGCAACGATCGCTACGGTCTGATCGCGGAAATCAAAAAGGCGAGTCCTTCGAAAGGCCTCATTCGTGCCGATTTCGATCCACCGTCGCTGGCGCTCGCCTATGAGGCTGGCGGCGCATCCTGTCTGTCGGTGCTGACGGACAGCCCGTCGTTCCAGGGTGCGCCGGAATTTCTCACTGCTGCGCGCGAGGCGACCACCCTGCCCGCGCTGCGCAAGGACTTCATGCTCGATCCCTATCAGGTGACGGAAGCGCGCGCCTGGGGCGCAGATTGCATCCTGCTCATCATGGCGATGCTGGACGACGAAACCGCAAAGGAACTGTTCTCGCTCGCGCGCGATTACCACGCCATGGACGTTCTGGTCGAAGTCCACAATGAGGCCGAACTCGAACGCGCCATCGCGCTGGAGGCTGACTTGATCGGCATCAACAATCGGGATCTGAACACCTTTGTCACCGACACCGCTGTTACGCTCAAACTCGCGCCGCGCATTCCCAGAGAGACACTGGTCATCGCTGAAAGCGGCCTTTCCACGCCGGATGATTTGAAGCGTCTGGCCGACGTCGGGGTTACCACCTTTCTGATCGGCGAAAGCCTGATGCGCCAGGCCGATGTCGCCACCGCGACGCGGGCCCTGATTGGCGGTAGACTGCCTTCATGAAAAAACTCAGTCATCTGGACGACAAGGGCGCCGCACGCATGGTCGATGTGTCGGAAAAATCGATCACCGAGCGCGAGGCTTCTGCCGAAGCCATTATCGCACTATCCGCTGATGCTTATACTGCTGCCAAGGAAGGCAATGGCCCCAAAGGCGACGTGCTCGGCCCTGCCCGCATCGCGGGGATCATGGCGGCGAAGAAGACCGCCGATCTTATCCCGCTGTGTCACACGCTCGCGCTTACGAAAGTCGATATCGATTTCGAATGGCTGGATGAGCGTAGCGCGCTGCGCATCACGAGCAGCGTCAAGACCAGCGCACAGACCGGCGTCGAGATGGAAGCGCTGACCGCGGCGTCGATCGCAGCTCTCACCGTCTACGACATGACCAAGGCGATTGACAAAGGCGCGGTCATCGAAGGCGTGAAGCTGCTTGCCAAATCGGGCGGCAAAAGCGGCGACTACGCTTTGCCGGCACAAAGAGTGTTCAAGACACCGCTTCAGCCGGCGTCCGCCAAAGCCAAGCCCAAGACGATCATGAACGAAGTCGCAGCGCCCCGCCCAGGTCCACACGCACAGCGGGATGCGTTTCGTGAATTCATGGCCACGAACCGGCTTCGCCCGACGACCTGGGCGAAGGACGCGGACGTTCCGCCGGCGCAGATCCTTGCGTATCTCACCGGCCAATCGCGCGCCTTGGCCCCGGATATAGCGAAGAAACTGGCGCGAGCAGCGAAGGTTCGTGTCGAGGACATGTTCCGGTGATTTCCGTTGACGAAGCCATCGCGCGCGTCACCGCCTTGCTCGAACCCGTCGGCATCGAAACTGTTTCGATAGACGATGCTTTCAGCCGTGTGCTCGCCGAAGACGCGCTCGCCCGGCTCACCCAACCGCCGGCGCCGGTATCGGCAATGGACGGCTACGCTGTGCGCGTTGCCGATGTCGCACAGCCGCCCACGATATTGCGGGTGGTCGGTACGTCTCCGGCAGGACATCCATACGGAAAGCGCCTGGAACAAGGCGAAGCTGTGCGAATCTTCACAGGCGGTGTCGTGCCGGAAGGTGCGGACGGCATCGTCATTCAGGAAGACACCGTAGCCGACGATGATTGGGTCACGCTAAACGTCGCCACCAAGCCCGGAAAACATATCCGCGCAGCGGGCCTCGATTTCAAACGGGACGATGTACTCGTCCGCGCGGGCAAACGGCTTACGGCGCGCGAGGTCTCGGTGCTGGCAGCCGGCGATCTCGCGCAAATCAACGTTCGCCGTAAACCGAGAATTGCCGTCGCGGCGACGGGCGATGAACTCTCGCGTCCCGGCGAAAAGCGTGGCGCAGGCGGGATAGTTGCTTCATCAGGCTATGCGTTGCGTCCCATGATTGAAGCTTGGGGTGGCGAAGCGGTCGATCTTGGAATCTTTCCGGACGATATCGACGCCATCGCATCGATCGCGCAGAAAGCGGCGGATGCCGATCTGATCGTCACGTTGGGCGGTGCGTCGGTCGGCGATCACGATCTTATCCAGAAGGGGCTTGGTCCAAAGGGCTTTGCACTGGACTTCTGGAAGATCGCGATGCGGCCCGGCAAGCCGCTGATCTTCGGCCATCTCAAGGAAACGCCGCTGCTCGGCCTTCCCGGAAATCCGGTCTCGACTTTCGTGTGTGCTGTTCTGTTTCTGCAGCCCGCGATTGCCGCATTGCTCGGCACCGACGCGAGCGTGCCGCTGATGTCGGCGAAGCTCACGCATTCCCTGCCGGCGAACGACACACGACAGGACTACATGCGCGCCAAACTGATTCATCGCGGCGGCGAATATTGGGCGGATGTATTCGACATCCAGGATTCGTCGATGCTCAAAACTCTCTCTGCAGCTGACGCCCTTGTGGTTCGCGCACCTCATGCGCCGGCGCTCGAAGGCGGCGCGCGCGTCGATGTGGTGCTGCTCGACCGGCTCTGAGGGAATCCCACATTTTGTGCGTTGACGGGCTTAGAGAACTAAAGTAGAACGATTCTCCATGTTTCGGATTTGTTCGCCACATGGCGCCAAGGGAGATATGGAACCGTGCTAACTAAGAAGCAGTACGAACTCCTCATGTTCATCCATGAGCGGGTGCGGGAATCCGGTGTGCCGCCCTCCTTCGATGAGATGAAGGACGCTTTGGACCTCAAGTCCAAGTCAGGCATTCACCGCCTGATTACGGCCCTTGAGGAGCGGGGATTCCTGCGCCGTATCGAGAAGCGGGCCCGCGCCTTGGAGATCGTGAAACTGCCGGAGAACGTTTCAGACACGCTCCGCCCGGCAACCACACGCAGCCAGGCACAGCGTCTGAGCCCTGCGGGAGCCCGCCACGGCCGTGCCGAGACGCGCGGATCGTCGGACGCCCGAATCGCTGGCAGCCCGCGCCGTGCGGGCGGCGAGAGCGAAGGGGCCGTCAACGTCCCCCTGGTGGGACGGATCGCTGCCGGTACGCCGATCGAGGCACTGCAGAACAGGATTTCCGATGTGCCGGTTCCAATGGGGATGCTCGGGCGCGGTGATCACTATGCGCTCGAAGTGACAGGCGACTCCATGATCAACGCCGGCATCTTGGACGGCGACACCGTGATCATTCAGGAAGCCGATACGGCACAGACCGGCGAAATTGTCGTGGCGCTGGTGGACGAGTCCGAAGCGACTTTGAAGCGTCTGCGCCGCCGTGGTGATTCCATTGCCCTGGAAGCGGCGAACCCCGCTTACGAAACGCGTCTTTACGGTGCGGATCGCGTGCGCGTTCAAGGCAAGCTTGTTGGGTTGATCCGCCGGTATTGAGGACGCTTGCGGGGCGCGCGCGGTTGCTGGCTCCACGGCCTTAGACCACGCTCGCCTTCAACGGTTCCCACACGCATTTGGTTG
>CAZCJI010000075.1:0-10950 GCA_964498625.1 uncultured Rhizobium sp. | reverse complement strand
AACCCTCCGGCACCACGATCTTCAGCGGCTTCAGGCAGCCGGCGTTCATCGGGATGTCGCTCTCGACCAGACAGCGAAAGACATACAGCACCGCGGCCTTCGTCACCGAACCCGGCGCGTTGAAATTGTTCGCCTGCTGCGAACTGGTGCCGGTGAAGTCGATGCGGGCAGAGCGCGCGGCGCGATCGACCGTCACCGCGACCCTGATCGTCATGCCGCCATCCATCGGCATTTCGAACATGCCGTCTTTCAGCGCGCCAATGACGCGGCGCACCTGCTCTTCGGCATTGTCCTGAACGTGGCGCATGTAGGCTTCAACCACGACGCGCCCATGCAACGTGCAGATACGCTGGAGTTCCTGCGCGCCTTTTGCACACGACGCGGCCTGCGCCTTCAGATCGGCGATGTTCTGTTCGGGATTGCGCGCGGGCCATGCGCTGCTTCCGAGCACGGCGCGTATCGCCGCATCATCGAACGCGCCCTCATGCACCATGCGGATGCCATCGAAGAGGATGCCCTCCTCGCCGATGGTCTTCGAATGCGGCGGCATGGAGCCCGGCGTGACACCGCCAATATCTGCATGGTGCCCGCGGCTCGCGACAAAGAACGAACGCACGCCATCCACGAACACCGGCATCACCACCGTGATATCGGGCAGATGCGTGCCGCCATCGTAAGGCGCGTTGGTGATAAAGACATCGCCTTCGCGCATCTCAGGATGCTTGGCGATAATCGCGATGACGCAATCGCCCATCGACCCCAGATGCACCGGCATGTGCGGCGCATTGGCGATCAGCGCGCCGTCGCGGTCGAAAATCGCGCAGGAGAAATCGAGCCGCTCCTTGATGTTCACACTGGCGGCCGTGTTTCGTAGCGTGACGCCCATTTCTTCCGCGATCGCCATGAACAGATTGGCGAACACTTCGAGCAGGATCGGATCGGCATCGGTATTTGCGATAGCTTGAGCGGCCTTGGGCATGACGCGCATGAGCACAACTGCCCGCGATGCTGTCACCTCTGCGCCCCAGTCTTTTTCGACCACGATAGTCTGATGCGGTTCGATCAGCAGTGCCGGCCCGTCAATTTTGGTGCCGTTGGAAAGCGTGTCGGTGCGATGAACCACGGCGTCATGCCAGGCGCTTTGAGAGAAGAACCTTGTCGTTCCCTCTCCCCCTTTGAGGGGGAGAGGGTCAGGGCGAGGGGGCGTCGAAATCTTGCGCGGGACTTCCCCCCTCACCCCCGCCCTCTCCCCCGGTTCCGGGGGAGAGGGAGAAGATGCTGCTTCGACTTCCACCGACTCCGCAATCAACCCAAGCCCTTCGAATCCGAAACCGAACTGCTGCGCGTGCTTCTCGGCAAACTCTTTTGCCATGTTGTTGCTGAATGCGACCGGAATGGTCGTATCGCTACCCTCGTAACGGATGTGGACCAGCGGCCACGTCACCACATACTCCGCGCCCTGAGTTTGCAGTTCTGTAACCGCAGACTTGCGCAATTCATCCAACGCACGCTCAATCTCAGTCTCCGCGCCTTCGAGCTTCCAGCCGAGTGCACGCTGCCGAACGCTGCGCAAATCCGCCCGCTTCATGCCATAGGCCGACAAGAGGCCGGACAGCGGGTGGATGAGAATTGTCGTCATATCCAGCGCGTCTGCCACGAGACAGGCGTGCTGGCCGCCCGCGCCGCCAAAGCAACTGAGAGCATAGCGCCGCGCGTCGTAGCCTTTCGCGACCGAAATCTTGCGGATCGCGTTCGCCATGTTTTCGACCGCGATCCGGATGAAACCGTCAGCGATGGATTCCGCGCTCCGGCCATCGCCGACCTCACGGGCCAGCGCTTCAAAAGCGTCACGTACGGCGCTTTCATCGAGCGGTTGCTGGCCGCTGCTTCCGAAGATTGCGGGAAAGAATTCCGGCCGAAGCTTTCCGACCAGTACGTTTGCATCCGTCACTGTGAGCGGCCCGCTGTTGCGATAAGCCTTCGGCCCCGGATTGGCGCCGGCCGAATCGGGACCGACGCGAAAGCGCGCACCATCATAATGCAGGATCGATCCGCCGCCGGCCGCAACGGTGTGAATGGCCATCATCGGCGTGGAAAGGCGGACGCCGGCAATCTCGGTTTCGTAGACACGTTCGTATGTGCCATCGAAGCGCGCCACATCGGTGGATGTGCCACCCATATCGAAGCCGATAACATGATCGAAACCGGCCTCCCGCGCTGTTTCGGCCATGCCGACGACACCGCCAGCAGGACCGGAGAGGATCGCGTCCTTGCCGCGGAAAAAATCCGGCGCGGCGAGGCCGCCGTTGGATGTCATGAAGAACAGCTTGACCTTGTCGCCGAGCGCACCTGCGATCTTTGCCGTATAACGCCCGAGAATAGGCGACAGATAGGCGTCCGCCACCGTCGTATCGCCGCGCGAAACGAACTTCGGCAACGCGGAGGTCTGGTGACTCGTGGATATTTGCGTAAAGCCCGCCTGCTTTGCGATGTCAGCAGCACGCCGCTCGTGCGCGGGATGGCGATAGCCATGCATGAACAGGATGGCACAAGAGACGAACCCATCCCCGCGCGCGCGTTCGAGATCGTGCCGCAGCTTTTCCGCATCGAGCGGCTGCAAAACACCGCCATCCGCCGCGACCCGTTCGTCAGCTTCGACCACCCGGCTATGAAGCATGTCCGGCAGGACAATGTTGAGCGCAAACAGCTTTGGACGATTCTGATTGCCGATGCGCAGCTGATCCGCGAAGCCACGGGTCGTGACAAGAACCGTGGGCTCGCCTCGGCGCTCCAGCAGCGCATTGGTCGCGACGGTCGTGCCCATGCGCACCTCACCGACCGCCTCGCCGCGCGCAAGACGACGAATACCTTCCAGCGCCGCATCATCATAAGCTTCGCTTTGCGACAGAAGTTTCAGCGTCGAGAGAACACCATTGGGCCCTTCCGCGACGATGTCGGTGAACGTGCCGCCGCGATCGATGTAGAAATTCCATTTGCTCATTGCGGAAATGAAATCATCGTAAGGCCGTGGTTGGAGCCGTGTGTCGCGTCGCAATTATGCCCAGATTGGCCTAGAGCTTCCGCCCATGTCCATCTGGGGGAAAATCAGCGGTGCGGCGGCCAACCTGATTTCGGGCGGCGGCGCGTTGCTCAGCGCGGTAGCAGGCCATCTCATCGGCGCGCGCGAGGGCGAAGCCAGCATCACATTCACCATCGCGGTGATCGCTTTGTCCGCCAAGATGGCGAAGGCCGACGGCGTCGTCACCGGCGACGAGGTAGAAGCGTTTGAGCGTCTTTTTCGCGTTGCTCCGGAGGAAAGGACGAATGTGCGACGTCTCTTCGATACGGCACAGCGCGATACCGCAGGCTACGAGGCGTATGCGGGCCAAATCGCGCGCCTCTTCGCCGGCAATCCAGGTGTGCTCGAAGACATCCTCGATGGACTGTTCGAGATCGCCAAGGCGGATGGCGTATTTCATCCCGGTGAGGCCGCGTTTCTGGAGCGCGTGGCGGAGATTTTTGGTTTTGCTCCCAACGAATTCCGGCGCATCCGCGCCAGCCATTTCGCACCGGACAAAGCCGACCCATATGTCGTGCTCGGTGTCGCCTACGATGCAAGCGAAGAGGAGATAAAGCGCGCCTACCGCCGGCTTGTTCGGGAAAATCATCCCGATAGTCTGATCGGACGCGGTGTGCCGGAAGAGTTCGTCCGGCTTGCCACAGACAAGCTCGCTGCAATCAACGGCGCCTATGCAAAGGTCGTCCTCGAGCGCGGTTTCAAGACCTGATTATTTTTCAAAGCAACTCAGCGACGGGCGCGGCCGGAGCGTACCTCCTTTTCAACCTGTAAAGAACGCACCCTTAGTCAGAGGCCCGAAACAACGCGAAATGGATACTCGGCTGGAGTTTCTGTGGCGGCGGCGCTCTCCCCTTCATAACGCCAATGCGGATTGGGGAACAGCAGTTCGACCAAGGTTCCTCGCCCCGGCTCTGATTTTATGCGGACCGTTCCATTGACCTGCCTGCCGAACACTTTCAACAGCCGATCGCCAATGCCCGGCGTAGTGTCGGAAAAGCCCACTCCGTTATCTTCAATTGTAAGACGGTAGCTCTGTCCCAAATCTCGAAGAGCAACAGTGACGGCGCCGGGTGCGTCTTGGTCAGGAAACGCGTGTTTGAAGACGTTCACCAGCGCTTCGACCACAAAAAGTGCCAGAGGTACCGCCGTTTCTCCCGCGACATCGATCTGAAGAACGTCGGTCGAAACGCTTACGCCCGTTCGATCTCTACGCGCACTTTCTGCGACTTGCTGCGTCAACTCAGTGAGCAGGCGCCGCAAATCAATAACGGTCTGATCTTCCACTTCGTTAAAGATGCGATGCACCAGGGCCAGCGCATTTATGCGCGTCTGTGCCTGGCCCAGAGCCTCGCGTACGACAGGATCTTTCGATTGCGCCGCCTGAAGGCTTAACAAGCTCATCACGATTTGAAGGTTGTTTTTCACCCGATGATGCGTCTCGCGAATCTGATGAGACTTCTGCGCAATAGCCTCCCGCAGGCTCTTGTCGCGATCCCGGATGCCGGACGCCATATCTTCCATGGCGCTGCCGAGAAGCTTGAATTCGGCCGGCGCGCTCTCAAGTTGCGGCCGCAATCGGTAGTGCCCTCCGCGATATGCTGCGGCGACACGGCGGAGGTAGGCGATCCACTGCGTAACCTGACGCTCCGTTGCCACCCCAATCGCGCCCCAGGCCAGGCCGATCATCAGGATCGGCAGAAGCAGATCCGTGATGACGCGCAAATAAGTGGGACCGAAAAGGCGCGACTCGCGCATGGCAAATCCGACAAAAATGTTGTTTCCAAGCAGAGGCGCCGCAGCAAATGTCCAAGAATTGCCCTTGGAATCGTCTCGCGTTTCAAGAGCGCCCTCCAGCGTCCGAGCCCGGGGGGGCTTTGCGAAGATCGCCTGCGCCACGGTCTTGTTGCTGGCGGCAATGATCTGCCCGGATCGATCGTAAACCGAAACGACGGCGCCTTTCGGCAAATCCTGTGCTTTCAAGATATAGTCCAGCCAACGGGCATTGACGCCGACCGTCACGGCGCCAGCAAAATTTCCAGCACTGTCGCGAAGTGGCAGCATTGCTCCGATGACCGGACCGTGGGTTACCGGACTGATGAACTGTCCGCTGACCGTAAAGGTCATTGTCTTCTTTGCCGATTCGAACAAGCTGGCTCTGGCTTTTGACCCCTTCGACTGCTTCAGCGCGCTGCACACAATGGTACCATCCTTGTCCGCGCGTGAGAGGTTGGTGAGAAAGCGTACGCCGATCAGAACATCGGCCAGCGTGCGGTCGCAATCCGGCGTTACATTGCGCACATCGTCCAGATTGGCGAGCGCATGGAGAATTTGCTCACCGGACGCGAGGACATTCTCTTCGCTGGATGCAGCCATGCGAACAGATTGGACGAGCCGCTCATGAACATTCGTGATGTCACTGCGCGCGCGATCCAGTCCTTGAAAAACGCTCACGATTGCGATCGGCATCAGCGCGACCGTAACGATGAAAATCAATCGGAAGCGAAGGGAAACGGCCCCCTTACCCAGATGATCCTTTGATACGTCGTCTGGGGAGATCGTCTGGTTCGGACTCGTCTGCTGAAGCCAGGCGGTCAAGTTGCGCCATGATCTCACGAGCGGCGTCTCCCTGCTCCGGCCGTTGATTGGGGGAAAGGGCAGCATCTCCCTCCAATATTTCCATCAATGCTTTGCGCGCACGCGCAACGCGACTCTTTACCGTTCCGACGGCACAGTGACAAATCGCGGCGGCGTCGGCATAGGAAAATCCGCCCGCGCCGACGAGAATCAGGGCTTCACGCTGCTCGTCCGGAAGCTGGCGCAAGGCGCGCGCCGTATCCGACAAATCCGCAGACCAGCTCTGATCCTGACTTGTGCCCGGAAGACGCTCGGCCGCCTCTTGGTCCCAAGGCGTCTGGCGCCAAGCCCGACGACGGTCGGAATAAAACTGGTTTCGCAGGATCGTAAACAGCCAAGCTTTAAGGTTTGTTCCGGGAGCGAACGTAGCGCGCGATTGCCATGCCTTGACCAGCGTTTCCTGGGCCAGATCGTCGGCGCTGTCGTGGTTTCCGCAGAGCGAACGCGCGAAAGCACGCAGGAATGGGATCAGGCTCAGCAACTCGGCCTTGAAATCGCCAGATCCTTGCGCGACAGCGGCGACGTTTTGGTTGGCGTTTTCGCTCGGCATCACGATTTCTTCTCCGCAGGCTTTGGGCCAGCGTCGTCCGCCTCATCGATTTGACGAAGGAGATCCAGAAACTCGTCGGGAACGGGTTCGCTGACGACGCCGTCATAGATGCGCCTCAGTTCACGGCCGATGGCACGCTGACGCGCTCGGACAGCACGGGTCTTGTCGTGGTCCTTGTCGTCGTCCTTCATCAATACTTCCGTCCGTTGTACGCGTGCGCCCGACAAGATCCATTCTCCAACGTGTACGGCTGAGGTTGCAATCCCAAGTTGGCACGCCCCGTTTGCCCGTGCGTACCTAACGCCCCTGCCGATATTGGGTTCCGGCCTAATGGAACTTTTTCCCTTTGCAGCCGTTCTAAAATCGCTGTTTTCTGACAATTACGCCTCGGGAGCCTGGGACAATGAACATGACCGAGACTTTGGCGCCTCATCTCCCCTATCTGCGTCGCTACGCGCGAGCACTCATGGGGACCCAGAAATTGGGGGATGCGCAGGTCCGCAAAACACTATCGGCACTGCTATCGGGAGAACGCCAATTGCCGGAAGGGGTGCCTCCCAAGCTGGGCCTCTACCGCACATTCCAGTCTATCTGGTCCGGTGATGCCGCGCCGGTACGAGAAGTTCAAAGCTCAAGCGAAACGGCTCGCCCGGACAATTTGCTGAAGGCGATTTCGGCCTCTGGGCGCGCGGCTTTGCTCCTGACGTCTGTGGAAGCGTTCAGCCTGGAGGAAGCCGGCTTTATCCTGAGCGTCAGCCCAAAAGATCTGGAACGCAATATTCTCGATACACAAGACGTCATTGATCGTCTTCTGGCGTCGCGTGTGCTCATTATCGAAGACGAGCCGATCATCGCGTTGGATCTCGAGAACCTGCTGACCGAACTCGGCCATGAAGTCGTTGCGACCGCGGCAACACGCGATGAGGCCGTTACGAAGGCACGCTTGGAGCGACCCGGCCTTGTGCTGGCGGACATCAATTTGGGCGAAGGAGGGTCCGGCATCGATGCCGTCAGCGAGATCCTCGAAAGCTTCGATATTCCCGTCATCTTCGTGACGGCTTACCCAGAACGGCTGCTGACCGGCGAACGTCCGGAACCGACCTATATGATCGCCAAACCGTTTCTCCCGGAAACCATCCAGGCGACCGTCAGCCAAGCCTTGTTCTTCCATCCTGATACCAGCGCCGCTTGAGAACGCAGATTGCTCGCGACGCGCAAAAGGAGTGAACTCAGGCGCGATAGATGGCCGGAAGGGCGCCTGCGAAGCGTCTAAGGCACGCCTAGCCTAAAGAATCTTAGAGGAGAAGTCGCTCGAAAAAGCTGCTTCCGCAGGACTTCATGCCGCTTGGTCCCGAGCTTACTCATCGTGTTCTCGAGGCAGCACCGACCATTCTGTATGTCTATGACGTGCAGAGCCAGCGAAGCGTCTATCAGAATCGCCGCTTTGGAGAGCTTCTGGGTCATCCGCTATCCGCGACGCATCCCAGCGAATGGACCGCGCTCATTCATGCCGACGATGCGCCCCGGTTCCCCGCCCACCGCGAGAGGCTCAAGAACATTCGCGCAGACGAGGTTTTGTTCTGGGAATTTCGCATGCGCGATGCCCAGGGAGCTTGGCGCTGGTTTCAAAGTCGGGATTCATTGCTATCCAGCGACGAACTCGGCAAGCCGCTCCTGATTGTTGGCAGCACCTCGGAAATTACCGAACAGAAAGATATCGAGCAGCGAAAAGAGCTTGTCGTCGAGGAGATGCGGCACCGGGCGCGAAACCTGGTTGCGATCGTTCAAGCGATAGCACGCATGTCGCGGCCGAAGAACCAGCCAGAGGTCAACAAACACATCGATATCTTCATGGGTCGCTTGCTCACATTGCTGAACACTGGTGACATTGTCCTCTCTTCTGAAAAGCGCATGGCGGATCTCGAAACGGTCGCGCGAACCGCGCTTGCCCCATTCGGCAGCGATGGGAAACTGGGGCACATAGAGATGAATGGACCGGCCATCTCGCTTCCCGAGCGTGCGGCAGGGAGCCTCGCGCTGGCCTTTCATGAACTGGCGACCAATGCCGTCAAGTACGGGGCTTTATCGGTTGAGTCAGGGTCGGTTTCGCTGGCGTGGACAGTCGAAACGAGAAATGACGGAAATGTCGTAGTTTTGGAGTGGAAGGAGGCTGGCGGGCCAACTTTATCACCACCAGCTTCTGAAGGATTTGGGAGTTTGGTGATACGGCAAAGCGTGGCGCGGGAACCAAGTGGAGCTGTCTCGTTCAACTACGCTTCGGAGGGCTTGGCTTGCCGGTTCGAATTTGCCCTCCCTCCCGATAACACCCGCTAGATCGAGGGCGCTCTCCCGCGCAGCGCGCCGGATAGTGCGCTAATCAGGAACAACACGACGAACGCGAAAAGCAGCAGTTTCGCGATGCTGCCTGCCAAGCCGGCAAGTCCGAAAAATCCCAGAAAGCCGGCGACCAGGGCCAGAACCAGGAATGTCAGCGCCCAACCAAGCATGGCTTTTCCCTCTATCTTTCGAAGCGAAAACCAATGTTTTGCGTGAACGTTCCCGATAGATTGGAAGTTTCTTGCGACGATGCATTCCCGCATCATGCGGATTGCGATTGCTGTTCTAGGATTTCCAGAAACGACCGTGGAACCTGTTCCGTCGTGACGGCGTCGAAATAAAGCTGAAGCCCGCGTGCGATCGCTTGATGCTGCGCTCGCGCTGCACGCAAGGCGGCGAGATGCGAGATCCGCTCTTGTGCGGGCTGCTCGCCCTCGGCGATTGAGATGGGCATCTGAGAATGGCGGTCAGTGGGGGGCATCTGCACTCCAAAGAAACCGTCCTCGACGGCAACTTGTTCATAGAACTCTTGGTCTTCCAAAGCGTTCCTATGAGGAACCTTCTATTTTCCAGAGCGTTTCCAGAGTCGGCCACGTCGAACGAGAAGGGGACAGAGCATGACAATGACCGCCACATTGGGCCCGCATCTGCCATACCTGCGCCGTTATGCGCGCTCCCTCACCGGCTCTCAAACGAGCGGCGACGCCTATGTTCGAGCCTCTCTTGAAGCGATACTCGCGGGAAGGGCCGAGCTGATGGGAGGTGTTCCGCCGCGGATCGCGCTCTATCGCATTTTTCACAATTTGTGGTCCACGACCGCCGGCGATCTGCCGCCCTCTTCCAAAGATTCAGGCATGACCGTAGCGGAAAGAAGGCTGCTGCAGGTGCTGCCCGAAAATCGCGAAGCCATCCTGCTCACATCCGTTGAGGGATTTTCCATTGACGAAACCGGACAGATCCTGGGATGGCCGGTGGAAGACGTCGAAGCGGCTATCGCCGCCGCGGCGCAAAGGATTGATCGCGATCTGGCCTCCAGAGTCATGATTATCGAGGACGAAATGGTCATCGCGCTCGATCTCGAGAATCTTGTGATCGAGCTCGGTCATACCGTGACCGGCATTGCGACGACACGCGTAGAAGCCGTGGCCATGGCGCGTGAACAGAAGCCGGATCTGATCCTCACCGACATCCAGCTGGCCGACGGAAGTTCGGGGCTCGATGCCATCGCGGAAATATTGGACGGCAAGAATGTCCCGGTGATTTTCATAACCGCTTTTCCAGAATGTCTGCTGACGGGAGAACGTCCGGAGCCGACCTACCTCATTCAAAAGCCCTTCTCGCGAAATACCGTTCGGGCAACCATCGGTCAGGCACTTTTCTTTCACAAGCCGGTCGCGACGGCAAAAACTTCACCTGCCTACGCGAGCGGAATAAGTGCATCTCAGTTGGGATAATGAAAAGCCTCCTACGCAAAAAAAGGCGCGGAACGAAATCCGCGCCTTTCTCTTTTGTCCTCAATGATGGCCTAGTCGTCGTCATCATTGGCACGCAGGGCATCACGCGCACCGCCTACCGCATTTTCCGCCTTGCCTTTGATCTTGTCAGCTACACCTTCCGTCCGAAGCTTCGTGTCGCCGGTTGCTTTGCCGACAGCAATCTTGACGGAACCTTTGGCCTGATCGGCCATGCCTTTGATGCGATCTTTGTCCATGTTCGAATCCCTTGTTATGGACTCTAATAACGTTCCCGGAAAGAACGCGTTCCGCTCAACTGTTCAACGCGCGTCGCAACTGTTCGATATCGAACGGCTTCATCAACTGCGTCGCGGCGGACGGCAATTCGCCCGTGCCTTGTTCCGACGAATAGCCGCTGGCGACGATAATTTTCAAATTAGGCTTCAAACGCAGAGCCTCCTCGATCAACTGGCGGCCGCTCATACCTGGCAGCCCCAAATCGGTGAGAAGAATCGTGATCTCCGAATCCTTGTCCAGAATAGCAAGCGCTTCCATCCCATCCGCTGCTTCGGCGGCTCGTAGTCCCAACTCCTCGACCATTTCCATGGTCGTCATACGAATGAGTGCGACATCTTCCACGACCAAAACTTTTCCGGACGGCACATCGACAGTCTTGGCAGAGTCCGTCGATGAAGTTGGCGCCGTTGGATCGGTATCTTTGAAATCGAGGAGACTTCTCAGTTTGCGTGCAAGCTCGTCCCGGCGATAGGGCTTACTCAACAGAAATACATCGTCGTCGAGCTTGCCGTTGTGCACAATGGCATTGCGCGTATAACCGGAGGTATAGAGGACGGAAATCTTCGGGTGCAATTCCTGGGCGCGGCGCGCCAGCTCGC
>CAZCJI010000074.1:0-11230 GCA_964498625.1 uncultured Rhizobium sp. | reverse complement strand
AGGGTAAGAAGAAACGCGGCCACGTCCTCAATATCCCGCTTGTTCAAAGCGGCCTGATCACCGGGGTGACGGTTGAACGGCGCGTCGGTTGTATCCACATTGTTTCGGTATTTCTCAGGAATATCGTCGTACTTGACGGCGTTTCCGTTTGCATCCTTCGGATAGAAGCGTTCGGGATACAGATCTCGATCTACGTACCAGTCCAAAACCTCCACCAGCGAGTGAAAGACCCCGTTGTGGAAGAATACCCTCCGCGTTGCGGTGTTGCGCAAACTCGGCGTGAGGAACATCCCGCAATACTGGGTCTGATCGCTCATATCTTTCCGGTATGGACCGCAAATACCGAGATCGTAGTAGCTGGCGTCGCGATTTGCGGGGATCGACGGGTTGCGAGGGACGCCCAGCGCTTCATACTGAAAATCGGTGAACAAAGGGGGCGTACCGCCGTCCGCCGGTTTGTCGAGATGGCATGCCGCACAATTGCCTTTGGCTGGATCGTTGAACGCGAGGTAACCGCGAGCTTCAGCAGCGGAGAAGCGCGCCTTACCCTCCAGCCATGCGTCGAATTTGCTTGTGAACGGATGAAAACCCGAATCCTCGATTTGGTAACGCGCGATGGCAAACATCGCCTCAGACGACAGCAGTTTGGAGTCATTGAAGATATTGGGGCCAAACAGCGCGCGAAACTTCGGCGCGTATTCCGGCTTTTCGAACTCTTTGATAACAGCTTCCGGCGAGCTCGCCGCCATTTCGGCGGGATTGAACAAGGGTACGCTCGCCTGGCTTTGGAGCGTGTCCGCACGGCCATCCCAGAATATGCCACCCTGCGGCACGAGATTTGTGGAGGCGGCTTGAGGCGCGGACGCACTTTTCAGCGCCTTGTCACGGCCGCTGGCCTGCGAGGCCTGCTGCTGGAGGCTGGGCGCGGCGTCGTTGTCGCCTGAGGTATCCGGCCCGATGGCGAAAAACGGCTGACGATAGAGATAGCGAAGTGAGGGAACCGCACGGACGCCTGCCGTGTGCATATCAGCTCCGCCAATCATCACAGGAGTTTTTCCGGGCGGCCCATAGGCATGGCGGGAGTCGTGGCACGAAGCGCAGGACATGCGCCCGGACCCGGAAAGCCCGGGATCGCGGAACAAGTTTTGACCCAGCAGCGCCATCGCGGAAAGAGGCCGGTGCGGCGGAACCACGAGCTTGACGGGATGAGGATTGATTCCTTGCGCAAGCAAAACGGCATCGGCCTGCGCGCTTCGTGCTTTTCCGGGGTCCATAGCCAGGGACGCGCCGTCGGCGGCCGCGACAAAAGTGCAAGCGGCAACCATTCCAGCCGCGGTCGATGGGAATGCCCCGCGCAGCGCGATCTTGAGCAAATTCATCAAGGTTCTATGTATCCTCGGCGATCAGCCCGTTGGGATTAAGCACAGGTTTGATGCCCGCAAAAAGCAACCGGTACGCACCTCTTGCGGGATGCGTACCGGGTTCAAGATCAGCCGCAAAACACGGCTGTTTTAGGCGATATCTCAGGCCACCCGCTTACCGCTTCGAAGAAGCGGTCTTAAGACCAGTTTGCGGGCTGAGGAAAAGCTCAGGCGCTTTCGGGCTCGAGAAGTCAAACATATCCATGATGCTGCCGGTGCTGTCGTCAAACGAGCCACCACCGAGACGCGCGCCCAACAACCAGTTGTCTTCAATAAACTTCACAACGGACGCCTGAGTGATGGGCGTGTGGCTGACGTAGTTTCGCTTCGCGTATTTGGAGATCACGACGAAGGGAATGCGAACGCCTGGGCCGCAGCGGCCGTTGACGGGAAGGCCATTCACGCCGTTCTTCTGCGTGCCGGTTCCGCAAACTCCGCTTCCGTTCAATTGATCCGCCGTGCTGTAGGACGCGCTCGTGGGCGCCGCATAGGAGTGGTCATACCAGCCGTCCGAGTCATCGTAGTTGACGATCACGGCGGTTTCTTTCCAGCCCTTCTGCTGCTCCAGGAAGTTGACCACCTGAACAATGAAGTTCTGTTCGTCGGCAGGGTCCGAGTAGCCTGCGTGAGCATCCTGATACGAAGGCGCCTTCAAATAAGATACAGCGGGAAAATTGCCCGACTGTACCGCAGCATAGAAGTCGTTGATGTCGTACTCATGGTTGGCTGGATCAAGCGTCTTCGTGTCGGGCACATAGGTATGACCGATCGCGGCGACCGAAGTCGGACGGGCGTGCGTTGGGTTTTGCGTCGACTGGTAATACTGGAACCAGGCATGGTGGGGAATGTAGTCGATTTCCGTCACGTTCGTGTTGGTGGACATGGTTGTGCGCGCACAGCCGGTCGTGCCGTTGGGGTTCTTGGTCGACAGGTTGAAGCCGCCCATGAAGCTGCCCCAGGTGATGCGAGCCAGATTGAGGAGATCGCCAATGTTCTTGCCGGAAAACAACGATGTATTGGTGGTGCTGGAGCAGACGTCGTTTCCAGGATCGACGTCGTTGATCAGCGTGTAGCCGCCCTGACCGTCCGGCACGTAGTAACTGGTCTTGCCATTGGTATCGAGGACGATCTGCATGCCATTGGTCTGACCGGAGACAACCTCCAGAGCGCCAGGCGTGGATGGGCCGTAACCATCCGTGCGGGCATTATCGCTCATCGCAAAGTTTTGCGCATAGCTCCAAAGCGCGGAGACAGTGTTGCCGTCATAGTAGCCCATAACCTGACCGGTGGTGCCGAATGCGCCAGCGCCGCCCGGTGTTCCGTTACCGGTATAGAGCGGAAATAAGTCGGCGGCACTGTTATCCTCGGCCTGCTCCTCGGGTGTGTAAGAATGATTCTGGTCGGCCGTGGCAACCTGGGTGACATCCAAACGGAATGGATTCGCAGCGCCAGTACCGTTCAGCGGGTTCAGATAGTTCGGGTTGTTGGTCAGTAGACCAGCGTTTTCCACCGTGTCGATGTCGGTCGGCGTATTCTTTTTCGCACGAAATGCAGGCTCACCGGGAGGATTCGCGGCATGCGGATAGGTACCGAAGTAGTGATCGAACGAAACGTTTTCGCCATAGATAACCACTAGGTGTTTGATGGGTGTGGCCGTCGTGGCAGAAGCAACTGAAGGTTTGGCCAGCGCGTGCGCACCCGCCATGAGTGTGAGCGCTGTAGCGCCCAGTAGCTCCGTTAGGCGCTGGGACGATTTCATAGGCAATGCCTCCGTTATTCGGCTTAAGGATCCTTGGATAACGGAGAAATTGCCGATGTTGGACGACACTTTGACTGCCGATATTTGTCAGTATGGTTACAGTGCAGACAAATACGTATCGGATTGTCGCGGCCTTTTGCGCTCTGCGAACGTTGAGCCAAATTCGCAGAGCGGAATGATCTGGCCTGTGACCGTCGAACCTGAGTTCAGAAGGAACTCCGAACCAGAGCGCGTCAGGACCGGCTTGCGATCCGCACCTTGTCACCAGCCCTCGTCGAATCCGGGGGGTTGTCAATCACGCGATCCCGACGCGTTAGTTCTCCCGCAATCTCCACGAAAGTTCCATAGTCACGAAGGATGGTGACGGGCTTCACGACCACACGATTGTCCCTTCCTACAAGCGCTACAGCTGTGCCACTGTCATTGAAAATCAATGCGCTAGCCGGAAGGCGGATCGCATTCGCGGTCGCGGGCAAATTGAATCTGACCTGTGCATAGTCGCCCGCCTTCAGCCGATTATCCGCGTTGTCCGCCTGAAGCTGGACCAGCACGGTTCCAGTTGTTGTGTCCACGGCCTGCGAGGTCGCGGCCAGTGTGGCTGTAAAGGTCTGACCTGGGTATTCCGGCACCGTGAACATCGCCTTCATACCCGGCACGATCTGTGCCGAGTAATTCTGCGGCACGCTGACATAGATGCGAATCCGTGCGTTATCCGCAACGGTGAATAGCGGCGTCGTTCCCGGCGCGCCAACGGTCACAAGCGCGCCTACATCGACAGACCGGCTTGTCACTGTGCCGCCGAAGGGCGCCGTGATGTCCTTGAATCTGGTGAGATCGAGCAGGCGGTCGACATTCGCTTTTGCCGAAGCGACAGCGGCAGTTTTTGCGGCGAGATCGGCATTTTTCTCATCCACATCCTGCGGGGCAGCGGCGTTTTCCTTTGCCAGTGCATTCCAGCGCTTTGCCGTTTGCGCCGACAGTGTCCGATTGGCGATGGCGGTGCCCAGATCGGCGCGCGCTTGGGCGAGTTGTTGGTCCTGATCGGGAACGTCGATTTCAGCGAGTCGTTGGCCCGCTTTCACCTTGGTTCCGATATCGACGTACCACTTCTTCAGATAACCGCTGACGCGAGCATAGATCGGCGCGCTGTTAAACGCTTGCACATTACCGGGAAGCGTAAGGTCTCCCGCCTGCTTGTTTGCGTCGAGGCTGATGATGCTCACAACGGGAACCGCGTTTGCGTCCGTCCACGCGTCTACTTCATGGCTCGCGGTGACGCGCGTGATCAGACCAACCACCACAACCAGCATGACAACACCCGCCGCGATGAACCCCGCAAGGCGCAATCGTGGTGGCGGCGTATAGTGCAGCATATTGTGTTGGTCAGGCATAGGCTTCTCCGCTCGCAAGCGCCGGTGCCGGCTCCGGCTCCGGCTCCGCGTGTGTTTCCGTGGCCTTGCGGCCATGAACGATACTGAAGACGACCGGCACGAACATGAGCGTCGCGCAGGTGGCGAAGATGAGACCGCCGACCACCGCACGGCCGAGCGGAGCATTCTGCTCACCGCCCTCGCCCAATCCCAGAGCCATTGGCGCCATGCCGATGATCATGGCGAGCGCCGTCATGAGGACCGGACGAAAGCGCGTGACGCCCGCTTCCACCGCCGCAAGTGCCGCATCGCCGGTGGCAGCGAGGCGCTCTCGCGCAAAGCTGACCACCAGAATGGAGTTCGCGGTAGCAACACCCATACACATGATCGCACCCGTGAGGGCCGGAACGGACAACGTCGTACCAGTCGTGAACAATATCCACACGATACCGGCGAGCGCCGCCGGAAGTGCAGTGATGATCACGAAAGGGTCAAGCCATGACTGGAAATTCACGACGATGAGGAGATAGATCAGTACGATTGCGGCCAGCAAGCCATAAGACAGCCCGCCAAATGCGGCGTTCATCGTAACGACCTGTCCCCGTAAATTGACCGTCACCCCTTTCGGAAGGTCTTTTGCCGTGCCCGCGATCAAGCTGCGGATGTCATTTGCCACCCCGCCGAGGTCACGATCCTGAATTGCGGCGTAGAGGTCGATCGTCGGCAGCACGTTGTAGTGCGAAACCACGGCACTCGACTGTTCGCGGCGAAATTTGCTGAGACCGCCGAGAACCTGGAGGCCGCCGGACGAACCTGTGACCGGCACATTCTGCAGCGCCGCCAGCGTATCGACCTTATATTCCGGTGTCTGAGCAACGATGGGATAGGACACGCCCGTTTGCGGATTCAGCCAATAAGTGGGAGCCGTCTGCGAACTGCCGGCGATCGATGTGACCACGCTGTTGGTCACGTCCCGCTCCGTCAAACCGAACTGGGCCATGCGGGAGCGATCGACATCGACGCGGATCTGCGGGTTCTGAAAAGACTGTTGAATGCGCGCATCCGCTACGCCGCGAACCCGACCGAGCTTGACGAGCAACGCAAGTGCATATTTTCTATCTTCGTCGATTTTCGGACCGGCGATTTGGATATCGATAGGCGCCGGTGCACCAAAATTCAAAATCTGACTGACAATGTCGGCAGGCAGAAACGAGAAAGTCGTTCCGGGAAATGTTTTAGGTAAGACTTCGCGCAAGCTGCGCATATAGTCGGCGGTGGAACCGTGCTCTTTGGTAAGCGTGATATAGATATCGCCGTCCTGATACCCAATCAGACCTGAATTATTATAGACAGTGTTGATCGAACTCGTCGGCAAGCCGATGTTGTCCACGATGGAAGACACTTCCCGCGACGGAATAACTGTCCGGATTTTGCGCTCTATATCCCCGAACTGAGCGGCTGCATGCTCGATTCGCGTACCGACAGGCGGGCGCACATGCAGCGTCATCTGCCCGGCATCGACAGAGGGAAAGAAGTTCGAACCCAGGAATGGCAGAAGTAAGAACGAGACCACGACGAAACCCAGAAAGCCGATCACGAAAAGCTTGCGGTGGTCGAGGGCCATCGCAAGCAGGTTGCGATAGGACTCGCGGAAGCGCTCAAAGCGGGCCTCGAATCCGCGTTGAAAGCGCGCAAGCGGATTGCCATTCGCGCCCTCATGTTTTGCGCTCGCGTCTCCATGGGGTTTGAGGAAATACATCGACATCGTCGGCACAAGCGTACGCGATAGTACGAACGACGCGATCATGGCGAAGACCACAGACTCTGCCATCGGCACGAACAGAAAACCAGCAACGCCTTTCAACGCGAACATCGGCACGAACACGATACAGATGCAGAGAAGCGAAACAAAAGCCGGCTGTACGATCTGCTGCGCGCCATCGAGAATCGAGGTTTTCACGTCCTTGCCTTGCTCAAGGTGCCAATTGATGTTCTCGATCGTCACGGTCGCATCATCGACCAGGATGCCGACCGCCAAGGCGAGGCCACCCAGCGTCATGATGTTGAGTGTCTGGCCGTTGAAATAGAGCGCCGCCAGCGCACAGAGAATAGCAAGCGGAATCGAGATCGCGATAATGACTGTGGAACGCCAGCTTCCCAGGAAAAGAAGGATCATCAGACTGGTGAGCGCCGCCGCGATCACGCCTTCGCGCACCACGCCGGAGATCGCTGCTTTCACGAAGATCGACTGATCGTTGAGCAGGCTGATCTTGAAATCCGGCGGAAGCGTCGCCTCAATCTTCGGGAGTGCATCTTTTACGCCTTGAACAATGTCGAGCGTCGAGGCGGATCCAGTCTTCAATATAGTGGTCAACACCGCACGCGCGCCGTCAACGTGTACGACGCTTTGCTGAGGCGGGCTGCCGTCGCGGACGTGGCCGACATCGTGAATGTAAGTCGTCGCACCGTTCTCGAACTTGATCGGCAGATCGTTCAGTTCCTGGATCGTTTCGGCTGCGTCGTTCAGCTTCACGGTGTACTGCGTCGCACCGAATTTCACCGTTCCGGCCGGCAGAATCTGATTTTGCGCCGCGATGGCGTTTTCCACGTCCTGCGCCGAAAGGCCTTTGGCCTGCAGCGCCTGACTGTCGAGGTCGATCTGTAACTGTCGCACCTTGCCGCCATAGGAATAGGGAATGGCTGCACCTGGGATGGTCGTCAACACAGGACGCACGAAGTTCTGCGCGAGGTCTAGTACCTGCTGCTCCGACATATGCTGCCCGGAAAACGCAAGCTGTAGAATCGGGACGGTCGAAGCGTTGTAGTTCAGGATCAGTGGTGGCGTGGTGCCGGGCGGCATTTGTTTCAAGCTGGTTTGCGCAATCGCCGTCACCTGCGCATTGGCGAGGCGAATATCGACGCCCGGCTGGAAATACACCTTTTCGATGCCCATGCCGGGGATAGAAGTACTTTCGATGTGCTCGATATCGTTGACGGTGGTTGTAAGAGAACGTTCAAAGGGCGAAATGATGCGGCCGGCCATCTCATCGGGCGAAAGGCCGATGTACTGGAACGCGACACCGATCACCGGTATCCGGATGTCGGGAAAGATGTCGGTCGGGGTCTGCAGCGCCGCAATCGGTCCGGCGATCACAATCAGGATCGCCATGACGATAAACGTCAGCGGCCGCTCAAGCGCTACACGAACGATCCAGGTCATTCAGAACTCGCCTTCAACGCACAAACAAAACCGATCTCCGGAAGTGTCGGAGAACCTACTCGCGGTCCGCGGCGTCGAACCGGCTTTCAGCGACCTTAAAATTGCGCCGCGAGATCAACCCCTTGACCACATGGCGCACCGGTTTATGTTACCGACCGGTACGTCGCTGCCGGTATATAGGTACCACCCGGTAACATCGTCAAGGCAAAAGGCTGTGACAAAAAGCAAAGCTGTTCCCCTGGCCTCATCGGAGCGCCGCACGCCTAAACGCGCGGCGGAGCGAATCCGTGAAAGCGCACGTGATCTCTTTTACCGCCAAGGAATTCGCGCGGTAGGCGTCGATGAGATCGTGACCCACGCTGGCGTCACCAAGCCGAGCCTTTATCGAAGTTTTCCGTCCAAGGATGAACTCACGGCCGATTACCTTCGCCACATGGGCGAGGAAGGTCTGGCGCGCTTTGAGGCAACGATAGCTGCGAACCGATCCGATCCGCGAGAACAACTGCGCGTTTGGCTGCGGGAGCTCCAAAAGAAAGCGAACAAGAAAGACTACCG
Source organism: uncultured Rhizobium sp. (assembly GCA_964498625.1). Lineage (GTDB taxonomy): Bacteria > Pseudomonadota > Alphaproteobacteria > Micropepsales > Micropepsaceae > Rhizomicrobium. Next base: position 2,905 of record CAZCJI010000074.1, on the reverse strand, counting down.
CGGTTGCGGGACAACAAACGCCGCTGTCGAATACCCCGACCGAAAGCATCCTGCGCGCAAGGTCGCCAGCGACATCAAAAACCGGTTTCGCGCGAGGCTCGCCGCCCTCGCGGCATCAATGGGAGCCAAAACACCGGACAGACTGGGAGACGCGCTTTTGCTACTTTTCGAGGGCGTTTACGCGACAGGTCAAATGTTCGGTGCCGGCGGCCCCGCGCGTATCGTAGTCGAGGCAGCAGATGCGATGATCGATCATTATCTCGAGAACTCTGCCGATCCTGGCTAGCACCCGCCCGCTGATTTAGACGTGATGATGTACGGCCTCCTGCCGTGTAACACGCTTTTCAACTTGGCGGAGCGCGACATAGAAAGCCGGTGTTAGAAACAGGCCGAAGAAGGTCACGCCCAGCATGCCGAAGAAGACCGCGATGCCCATCGCGTGACGCATTTCAGCGCCGGCGCCCGATGTGAATACGAGCGGCACCACGCCCATGATGAACGCGAACGATGTCATCAGGATTGGACGTAGGCGCAGCCGTGCCGCCTCGACAGCTGCGTCGAGTGTCCGACTGCCTTGGATTTCAAGCTCGCGCGCGAATTCGACGATCAGGATCGCGTTCTTGCAGGCGAGCCCGATCAGGACGAACAGACCGATTTGCGTGAAGATGTTATTGTCGCCACCCGTGAGCCACACACCGGTGATCGCGCTGAATAGACACATCGGCACGATCAGGATAATCGCAAGAGGCAGAAACAGGCTTTCGTACTGCGCCGCCAGCACCAGGAAAACGAGCAGCACACAGAACGGAAAGACCAGCAGCGCCGTGTTGCCCGCTAGGATCTGCTGATAGGTCAGATCCGTCCATTCGAACGTCATGCCCTTGGGCAGGTTTTCGTTCAATAGCTTCGTGATCGCGCCCTGCGCCTGGCCCGTTGAATAGCCCGGCGCCGGTGCGCCGTTGAGATCGGCGGCGCGAAACCCGTTATAGCGCATGGCGCTGTCGGGCCCCGTGGTCTCGCTCACGCGCATGACGGAACCGAACGGCACCATCTCGCCCGCGGCGTTACGGGTCTTCAAACGGAGAATATCTTCGGGCCGTGAACGGAACGGTGTGTCGGCCTGCGCGATCACCTGATAGGTGCGACCGAAACGGTTGAAGTCGTTTACGTAGATCGAGCCTAGATATGTCTGCATAGTGTCGAACACGTCCTGCACATCGACGCCGAGTTGCTGCGCCTTGGTGCGGTCGAGATCGGCATAAAGCTGCGGCACGCCGATGTTGAAACTCGAGAACACACCAGCGAGTTCCGGCGTTTGCCGCGCCTTTATCTGGATATTCTGCATCGCTCGGTTCAACGCCGCATCCCCCTGATCGGTGCGGTCTTCGACTTGCAGCTTGAAGCCACCGATCGTACCCAGCCCCATCACTGGCGGTGGAGGGAAGATCGCGATCATCGCATTACCCTCTATGCCACCGAACTTCTGCTGAAGACTTTGCGCTATCGTCATCCCGGATTGGCTGCGCTGATCGAAAGGCTTCAGCGTGACAAACACGATACCGGCCGAAGCGCTGTTGATGAAACCGTTGATCGACAATCCCGGAAATGCGACTGCGCTCTGCACGCCCGGCTCTTTGAGCGCGATATCCGACATCTTGCGGATGACCGCTTCGGTACGGTCCAACGTAGCGCCCTCGGGCAGCTGCGCGAAGCTTACCAGATAGGCCTTGTCCTGCGTCGGCACGAAACCCGGCGGCACCATCTGGAAGCCAAGCCAGGTTAGGCCCAGCAACAAGCCATAGACAACGAAGGCACGTGAGCGGCGTTTAAGGATTCCACCGACGCCGCGCCCATAATTCTCCGAACCGCGGCGAAACACGTGATTGAAGACGCGGAAGACCGGACCGAACATCTTATCCATACCTCGCGCCAACACATCTTTCGGAGCGTCATGAGATTTCAACAGTGTTGCAGCCAAAGCCGGCGAGAGCGTAAGCGAGTTGAACGCCGAAATGACTGTCGAAAACGCAATGGTCAGCGCGAACTGGCGATAGAATTCACCCGTCAACCCACTGATGAACGCGATCGGCACGAACACGGCGCAAAGCACCAGCGCGATGGCGATGATCGGGCCGGTCACCTCGGACATGGCTTTCAACGTCGCCTCGCGCGGACTTAAGCCCGTTTCGATATTGCGCTCGACATTCTCGACCACGACGATGGCGTCATCGACCACGATGCCGATCGCGAGCACCAGTCCGAACAACGACAACGCGTTGATCGAGAAGCCAAACGCGTACATGAACGCGAACGTGCCGATGATCGACACAGGCACGGCAAGCAGTGGGATGATGGAAGCGCGCCAAGTCTGTAGGAAAAGGATCACGACAAGCACAACCAGCGCTACCGCCTCAAGCAGCGTGTGCACGACCGCGCGGATCGAGTCGCGCACAAACACCGTTGGGTCGTAAACGATGCTGTAGCTCATCCCTTTGGGGAAATTCTGCTTCAGCTCTTCCATCGTCGCGCGCACGGAGTCGGATATCTGGATCGCGTTCGAGCCGGGCGCCTGGAAAATCGGAATGGCGACGGCCTGCTTATTGTCCAGCAGCGAGCGCAGGCCGTAGTCGGAGGCGTCGATCTCGACGCGGGCGACATCGCCCAGCCGCGTCACCACGCCGTTGTCGCGCTTGACGACGATGTTGGCGAACTCCTCAGGCTCGTTCAGGCGGCCCTGCACATTGATGGGAAGCTGCTGGCGTCCGTTCTGGCTGTAGGGTGGACCATTGATGACACCGGCCGCGACTTGCACGTTCTGCTTGCGGATCGCATTGACCACATCGTCTGCTGTCATGCTGCGTTCGGCGATCTTGTCGGGCGAGGCCGGCCCACCGGTCCGCAGCGC
>CAZCJI010000073.1:0-11252 GCA_964498625.1 uncultured Rhizobium sp. | reverse complement strand
CGATGAAATTGCCGAGATCGAACGTGCGACGGAACTCACTCGATTTCGACCAGACGAGTTTCAAAAAGCGCGTGATCGGCGCGCCGGACAGATTGTCGCTCGAAATAACCTCGTTCAGATAGGCGACGATTTCCGGGCGCTGGCAGGCCGGCGGAACGCGGCGCGTACCGGGAAGTTTGGTCACGTACCACCAACAGAAATCATCGAAGTCCGGCGATTGCACCAGCGAAAATTTCGGCCGGTCCTGCATCATCGCGAAGGATGTCATCACATCGAGCGGCTTGCCGCCGCCAAGCGACATCGCGGTCTTGCCGAGCCGTGCCGCGAGTTCTGAACCGACCGGCGTTTCCACTGCGGGCCGCCAATCGGATGCAAAGCGGAAATAACCCTGCGCGATGTTGCAGAGTTCGAAATCGTTCGTCAGCGCCTCGAGGCTGAGAAACCGCCTGTCGAGGTGGAAACGGAAATATTCCTCGCGAAAATGTCCGGCCTTGCTGTCACGTGGCGCGTCATCCGTGCGCCTGGCGTTGGCGATGGCGGCACCCAGATCGACGGCGCCTTCAGCGAAGAAATTCGCGTAGCGCGGCATGGCCCAATGCGCGACATAAAAGCTGAGCGTTTCGAGCACATCAGCGCGCGTGCCGAGCTTCTCCGCGACAAGCGCGGCAAGCCGCCCCAGCCTTCGCTTCTCGCGCATATAGAATGCTTCCGTTTGCGCGGCGTCGATCAAGGCGGGCAGCAGACGCAACATACCCAGCGCCGCTTCCGCATCGGCAGTATGATGGAATCTGTCGGCAAAATCGCGATATGCGCGCGCCTGTTCTGAAGTGCCGTCCACGAATCCTGCCGTGTCGGGAATCGAGAGCGCCGTCACGCGCTCGATCGGCATCGCTACGAACAGCCGCGCGAATTCGGCGCGCACCGGCGCCGACACGCCGCCGGATTGCTCGTACACGCGCAACAGATGGTCGGTCTGGCCGCGACGTTCGAGATAGGGAATCAGGGTCAGCAGCGACTCATCATCCCAGCTCACAAATCCGGCGACGCCGCGATCGACCGCTGCCAGCACGCTGTCGAGCAAGTCTGACGCAACGAGATGCGGCAGAAGCGCGGGCGCGACTTCTTCTTCGTCCTTCTCGGGCAGTGCGGCAAGCGCGAAGGCGAGTTCGGGATCGAGCTTGCCGGGCTCGATGTGGCGAAGAAGGAAAGAGAAGTCTTCGGCCAGTTCCTCGCGAAACGATCCGATTCGGATGATGCGCCCGACCGCCGCAGCGGCATCGTCATAACGCTCCATCCCCATGAGGGTGAGAAACACGCGTTCGGCCGCTTGCGCTGTCGGCTTGGCGCGAAACGCCGCTTCGTAGTAGCCGAGCGCCTGCGGATAGAGCCGCGCATCAGCCATCACGCGGCCGGCATTGTAGTTGAAAGCATAGTCACCGCGGCGGGTCGCCGACATCTTTTCGAGCAGCTGTTCTGCGGCCGGCGTTGAACCGGTCTGCGCCATCGCGCGCGCGCGCTCGACAATCACGAGATCGGCTGTCTTGGCATCGAACGGAACCGCCTCCGTCACCGCAAGCGTGACGTCCTGACGGTCGAGCTTATTCAGCTGCTGCAGCAGTTTTCCCGCCAGGGCCTTTTGCGGCAGCATCTGGCGGAACTGCGCGGCCGCGGCGGCTTTGTCGACATCGTATCTGCGGACGAATTGTTTCGCCGCCGCATCCGGTTCGGCGCCAAATTGTTCTTCCAGCATGGCCATCGGGGCGTTGTAAGGAACGTCGCGGCGATTGGAAAGCCTTTACAAAAGGCATCCGGAAAGGCAGTGCAGAACCCATGATCCGCAAGACCGTAAAGCGTTCGACGCCGGCGGGGCCAGCGCCCAGGGTCATACTCTGCGTGGGACTGAAGAGCAGCGGATCGACATGGCTTTACAATGTCGTCATTCAACTTCTGAAGGAAAAATATCGTCGCGGCATAACCGCGTTCTACGCCGACAACTTTTCCATGTTCCCGCCAGACACGGAGAGCGCGAGCGTGCTGGTCACAAAGGCGCACGAGCCGTCCAAGGAATTGGTCTACCTTGCGCGCATGACGCGCGGGCAGTTGTTCCTGACACTGCGGGAACCACGCGACGCCGTCGCGTCGCTGATGCAGCGTTTCCAGCACAAATTCGAAGGCGCGTTGGGCGAAACCGCCCGTCAGTCACAACGCATCGCTGAACTCGACCGCAACGAGGAGATGACGGCCTATCGCTATGAAGATGGATTTTTCGATCGATTCGAAACTGTCGGCGAAATCGCCGATGCGCTGGGCATCAAAGTGAGCAAGGCGGCACGCGAACGCATCTATCGTTCGCTGACGCGGGAATCCGTGCGGCAGACGATTGGAAAGTTCGGGAAGACCGGCAAGTTTGGAAAGAAGCCCGACGCAAACAGCTTCGACCAGGAAACCCAGTGGCATCCCGGCCATGTCGGTGACGGCAAGATCGGGAAATTCGCCGGCGTGCTATCCGCCGCGCAGCAGAAGAAGGTGCTGGCGGCGACGCAGGCCTACACGAAACGCTTCGGCTATCGCGCGCGGAACAGATAGTGCCAGGCGGCGAGCCATGACACGCCACCCATTGCAGCGGCCGCGGCAGCAGCCATGAACAGATCCGCTTCGCCCGTATAACGGAAGATGATGATGTAGGCGACCATCGCGATCGCGACCGCGATCACATGCGGCCACGCCCAATGCGGCTTTTTCTTTTCCGGCGTCTGCTGATCCATGGCTTCCTATAACACGCTTACGATAACAGGCCCGACACATATTTGCGCAGATGTCCGGCGCGGACATGCGCCGTGATCGCGGCGATGTCCGGTGCGAAATAGCGGTCGCGTTCGTAAGAGCCGACCAGCGCGCGGATCTCCTGCGCGGCGGCTTCGAGCGGCTCGGAGCTTTTCAACGGATGCCGGAAGTCGAGGCCCTGCGTCGCCGCGAGCAGTTCGATGGCCACGACAGCGGCGGCATTCTCCGCCATGTCATGCAACCGCCGCGCACCGTGCGTCGCCATCGAGACATGGTCTTCCTGGTTTGCGCTCGTCGGCACCGTGTCGATGGAGGCCGGGTGCGCGAGCATCCGGTTCTCGGCGACCAGCGCCGCGGCCGTCACCTGCGCAATCATGAACCCGGAATTGAGGCCGGACTCCTTCACCAGGAATGCCGGCAGACCGCTCATCTTGGGATCGACCAGGATCGCCGTGCGGCGTTCGGAGATGTTGCCGATCTCGCAGAGCGCCATCGCGAGCTGGTCGGCGGCGAAAGCCACGGGCTCGGCGTGGAAATTGCCGCCCGAGACGATTTCGGTTTCGCTGAGCACCAGCGGATTGTCGGTGACGCCATGCGCCTCGACCAGAAGCGTGCGCGCCGCGCCGCGCAGAAGATCGAGCACCGCGCCCATCACCTGCGGCTGACAACGGAAGGAATACGGATCCTGCACCTTGTCGTCGGCGCCAGGCGCGCGATGGGACTCACGGATCGCGCTGCCCGCCATCAAACCACGCAGCAATGCCGCGACATCGATCTGCCCCTGCTGACCACGCAGCGCATGAATGCGCGCGTCAAACGGCGTGTCGGAGCCTTTGAGCGCATCGGTGGACATCGCGCCAGCGACGATACCGGCGGCGAAAACCTTCTCGATCTCGAACAATCCGCCGAGCGCGAGCGCTGTCGAGACCTGTGTGCCATTAAGCAATGCGAGGCCTTCCTTGGGCCCCAGCGTCAACGGCTTCAGACCGGCGTGTTCCAGTGCCTTAGTCGCTGGAACAATTTCACCCTTCACGCGGGCTTCGCCGACGCCAATCAAAAGCGCCGCCATATGCGCAAGTGGCGCGAGATCGCCGGACGCACCGACCGAGCCCTTCGACGGAATACACGGATAGACTTCCGCTTCGACCAGCTTTTGTAACGCCAGCACCGTCTCGCGCTTCACGCCCGAAGCACCGCGGGACAGCGATGCCGCTTTCAGCACCAAAATCAGCCGCACGACATCGTCGCTCAGCAACGGACCGACACCGCAGGCATGACTGAGCACAAGATTGCGCTGCAATTCCTCGAGATCGTTCTTGGCGATGGACGTGTTGGCGAGCAGACCGAAGCCCGTGTTCACGCCATAGACCGTGTCGCCGCGCGCGACGATGTCCGCGATGGTCTTCGCCCCTTTGTCGATGGACGCCAGCGCATCGCCGGAGACGGCAATCCTGCAAGACCGTTCGTAGGCACTGCGCAGAGCCGCCAGAGGCATGCCAGCGCCAATTTCCAGGATTAACTCCGCTTCTGCCACATCCCCACCCGATAAACTCCCAGCCACTCGCAGCATAGCCGTGCGCCGCGCGAAAATCCCCTGTGGCGTCTTGACGTTTCCCATCCAAGAACGACACCGCTGGCCTGCGGTTTGCAGTGGGCTCTAAGAACGTCCTCCGAAGGGGCATTAACCGATGCGGCATGCAGACAACGCGTATGGCGGCTCCCGCACGGTGCAGAAGAACGCCGTCGCGGTTGAGATCATACGGACCGACGGAAAGTCACTCCACGCCAGGCTCTTTCTGCCGGCCCAAGGCCGCATCAGCGACCTGCTCAACGACGACCGCAAGTTCGTACCGGTTGAATGCAATGGCGAGTACATTGCGCTGGCCAAGACGTCCATAATGCAGGTGTGCATGGCCTCCGGTCAGGCAACTCACCGCAAGAGATGCCCCTATGCGGTTCTCGGTCTGGCGGAAGGTGTTTCCATCGAAGAGATCAAGAAGGCCTATCATGAGATCAGCTGGGCCAATCATCCCGATCGGGTCAGAGGCGCGGGTCTGGGACGGAACTTCATCGAATTCGCAAATGAAAATATGATCCGGATAAATGCCGCCTATGCCGAGCTGACCAAAGGCGCCGCACAGCAGGCCGCCTGAATACATTCCCGAACAAGCGCCAACCGTTCAGCCGATGGACGGCAGGTTGAGATGGTTCTGACGCGCGGACTCAATCGCGATCTCATAACCCGCATCGGCGTGGCGCATCACGCCCGTCGCCGGATCGTTCCACAACACACGCTCCAGCTTCGCACGCGCATCTTCCGTGCCGTCGGCAACGATCACCACGCCCGCGTGCTGCGAGAAACCCATGCCGACACCACCGCCGTGATGGATCGACACCCAGGTGGCGCCCGAGGCTGTATTCAGCAGCGCGTTGAGCAGCGGCCAGTCCGACACCGCATCCGATCCGTCGCGCATCGACTCCGTTTCGCGGTTGGGACTCGCCACCGATCCGGAGTCGAGATGGTCGCGGCCGATGACGATCGGCGCCTTCAACTCGCCGCCAGCCACCATGTCGTTGAACATCAACCCGGCGCGATGGCGGTCGCCGAGACCGATCCAGCAGATGCGCGCGGGTAGGCCCTGAAACGCGATGCGTTCCTTCGCCATGTCGAGCCAGCGATGCAGATGTTTGTTCTCCGGGAACAGTGCCTTCATCGCCGCATCGGTCTTGAAGATGTCTTCCGGATCGCCGGAGAGCGCGGCCCAACGGAACGGGCCGATGCCACGGCAGAACAGCGGACGGATATAGGCCGGTACGAAGCCCGGGAAATCGAACGCGTTCTCCACGCCCTCATCCTTCGCGACCTGGCGGATGTTATTGCCATAGTCGACCGTCGGAATACCCTGCTTCGCGAAATCGAGCATCGCACGCACATGTTTGGCGATGGACTTGCGCGCGGCGCGGCCTACGGCATCCGGATCGGTGACGCGCTTGGCTTCCCATTCTGCCAGCGTCCATCCTTCGGGGAGATAGCCGTTGTTCGGATCGTGTGCGCTGGTCTGATCGGTCACCGCGTCGGGCTTGATACCGCGACGGATCATCTCCGGCAGAACCTCCGCCGCGTTGCCGACAAGACCAACCGAAACCGGTTTCTTCTCCTTCACCGATTTGTCGATCAGCGCGAGCGCCTCGTCGAGCGACGACACGCCGACATCGAGATAACGCGTCTCCAGCCGCTTCTCGATGCGCGACGGCTGGCATTCGATCGCGAGCATCGAGGCACCCGCCATCGTGGCCGCCAGTGGTTGCGCACCGCCCATGCCGCCCAGACCGGCGGTCAGAATCCATTTGCCAGAGAGATCGCCGCCGAAATGCTGGCGGCCCATCTCCACAAACGTTTCATACGTGCCCTGAACGATGCCCTGCGATCCGATATAGATCCACGATCCGGCCGTCATCTGGCCGTACATCATCAGACCTTTCTTATCGAGTTCGTTGAAATGCTCCCAATCGGCCCAATGTGGCACCAGGTTGGAATTCGCGATCAGCACGCGCGGCGCGCCCTCATGCGTGCGGAACACGCCAACGGGTTTGCCGGATTGCACGAGCAGCGTCTCGTTCGCTTCGAGTTTTTTCAGAGTCTCGACAATGCGGTCGAACGCAGGCCAGTTGCGCGCAGCCTTGCCGATGCCGCCGTAAACGACCAGATCCTGCGGCCGCTCCGCGACATCGGGATCGAGATTGTTCATCAGCATCCGCATCGCCGCTTCCGCATACCAGTTCTTGCAGGTGATGTCGGGTCCGCGCGGCGCGCGAATGACGCGCGTGTTCTTGATGTCGCTCATGTGTTCGTCTCGTTGTCGGAGCGCCCTCGTACATAGCGGTCGAGGAGCAGATCGGCGCCGATCCAGTAGCAAAGCTCGGACGGATCGGAAACCCGCCATACCGCGAGATCGGCAATTTTCCCCGCCTCCAGCGTGCCGACATCGTCGCGGCCAAGGGCTTTTGCGCCATTGCGCGTCATGCCGGCCAACGCTTCCTCCGGTGTGAGGCCGTACAATGTACAAGCCATGTTGAGCGCGATCAGGGGCGACGCCACGGGCGAGGTGCCCGGATTGCAGTCGGTCGCGATGGCCAGCGGCACACCGGCACGTTGTAACGCCGCGATCGGCGGCTTCTTCGTCTCGCGCAGAAAATAGAACGCGGTCGGCAGAAGCACCGCAGCCATCCCCGCCTTCGCCATCGTGGCAACGCCCTCATCGCAGAGATGTTCGAGATGGTCGGCGGAGAGTGCATTGTATTTCGCGGCGAGAATTGCGCCACGCGAATTGGATAGTTGTTCGGCATGGAGCTTCACACGCAAACCATGCGCCGTTGCCGCCGCGAAGACGCGTTCTGTTTCTTCCGGTGTGAAGGCAATCGTTTCGCAGAAAGCATCGACGGCTTCGGCCAATCTGTCACGCGCGATGACAGGGATCATCGCATTGCAAATCAGGTCGATATAGGTGGCGCGACTCTCTTTGTATTCGGGCGGCAAAGTGTGTGCGCCGAGGAACGTGGGAGAGACATTGATATTGGCCTGTACGCCGACTCTCGCCGCCGCGCGCAGCATCTTCAGCTCGCTGTCGGCATCGAGGCCATAGCCGGATTTGATCTCGACCGTCGTCACGCCCTGTCGTGCCATCGCCTGCGCGCGCGGCAACGACTGTGCGACGAGTTCGTCTTCAGTCGCCGCGCGTGTCGCACGCACGGTGGAAAGGATGCCACCTCCCGCACGCGCGATTTCTTCATACGTGGCTCCCTTTACACGCATCTCCCATTCCGGCGCACGGTTGCCCGCGAAGACAAGATGCGTGTGGCAATCGATCAATCCAGGCGTCACCCACGCGTCGTTCAGTGAGCGCGTTTCGCGCGCTTCGGTCTGCGGACAATCTTTCGCAGGCCCGATCCACGCGATCCGGCCGTCCGCAATCGCAATCGCGGCATCGCGGATCGCGCCATAGCCATCGCCGGCCATCGTCGCCGTATGGCAATCAGTAAGAAGCAAATCCCACATCGAAAAATCGTCAGAATCGCGATCGCGCCGGCATTCAATCACGCCTGACCGGCAATGGCTAAGACCGTTTAATACACGGAATTAATTGATGTTTTCGCGGGAACGAATCTCGCTTGCAGCCATTGCCTAAAGGTGCCCCAATTCCCATCTCTATTGATGTCCTCCTCGCATAGAACAAGAGGTGTCACTCATGGAAACTCCCCTGCAGATCGAACTCGATGGCGTGAAATCGTCCGACTATCTGAACGAATTGATCGAAAGCAATCTGGCAAAAATCGAGAAACGTTTTGGCCGCGCCACCGCCTGCCGCGTCGTCGTGCGTGCGCCGAACGCACATCACCATAGCGGCGAGCCGTTCGAGGTTTCGATCCGTCTCGCGTTGCCGACAAAGAAGGAAATCAACGTCAACCACACGCCAGGACAGAACGATCGCCTTTCCGACCTGACGGCGGCCGTCAATGCCGCTTTCAAGCGCGCGTTACGTCAGCTCGATGACGAAAGCCAGCAGATGCAAGGCCGTGTGAAGCATCACGCGATCTAGCGTCTGCGCGATCATTCAGAAACTACTTAGAAGGAAGGGCACCGATCTTGATGGTGCTGAGACCGTCGCTCAGTGTCATTGCCGCTTTTGTCGGCAGCTTTGCGGCAGCGGGTCCCGAGAACGTCGCCGTAAACGACTGATTGGGCGAAACACAGGCCTGGACCTTGTTGGTAGCCTTTGTGTGGCCGCTGGCTGGGTCGAAAGCAGAAAGGCCTCCAGAGACCTTGCCCTTCACACTGTTGCCCTTGAACGTCATGCTGGTCACGAGATCGATGTCGAAGAAATCGGAACTCGCATAAGAGAATTTCTTGTCGATGATATCCTGGCCGTCACCGAGCCCTATACCGATATAATACAGCGTTTCCTTCGTTTTCTGGCACACCAGGGTGAGACCGAAGCCTTCCACCGTAACCTCAAGATTGGCGTTGTTGGGATCCTGCGCAACGGTGAGCGTCACCGAGCTTCCGTCCTGCGCCGTTCCCGTGTAGGTGCCGATTTGCTGGGCCTGCGCGGCGGAGGAGACAAGCAAAACGGCAACCGGCGCCACAAGAAATTTCGTCAGACGCATGAAATCCTCCCCGTTTGAAATGGTAGCCAGAGATATCACAGACTCGCATTTCCTTCTGCTTTCATGTGCGTAATATTTGTCGCGAAGTCTGTCGCGCAGGTTCACGACGTGCGAGTTCTTTTGCGAGAAATTCGGCGAGAAGCTCAACGCGCGCAGGCTTGGGTCCACCTGGCGGCGTGACCCAATGCAAGCCCGACGTGCCGAGCGACCAATCCGGCAACACGATCTTCAGCGACTCGTCTTTCAGCGCATCGCGCAGGATGAAATCCGGCAGCACGCCCAACCCCAATCCGGCGATCAGCGCTGGCAGCATCGCATCGCCATTGTTGACACGCAGCGGACCGGCGGTGCGCACGCTCGCGACCTCGCCGCTCTTGTGCGTGAAGCGCCAGGTATTCGGCGTCCGCAGATAAGCGTAGCCGATGCAGGAATGCTCCGCGAGTTGCAGCGGATGTTTCGGCGTGCCGCGTTCGGCAAGATAGGATGGCGCGGCGACCAGATACGGCGTCACGCTGCACAGCCGTCGCGCGACCAGCGAAGAGTCCGGCAAGGTCGCGATCCGCAAGGCGGCGTCGAAGCCCTCGCCGATCAGATCGACGGTCGCGTCGCTTAGATTCAGATCGATCTGCACATCGGGATAGCGCCTCAAGAAATCCGGCAGGATCGGCGCCACATGTTGCAAGCCGAACGACATCGGCACCGCGAGCCGCACCAGTCCGCGCGGGTTGACCGATTGCGCCAGCGCCTCGCTTTCGGCGGCTTCCCCTTCTGCGAGGATTGACGCGGCCCGTGTCGCGAGCTGCCGTCCGGCGTCGGTGAGCGCCAGGCGGCGGGAAGTGCGGTTGAAAAGGCGGGCGCCCAGCCGCCCCTCCAGCCGGCTCACGGCTTTGGAAACCGTGGCCTTGGAAAGGCTTAGCTCGGAGGCTGCGCCTGCGAAGGAGCGGGTCTCTGCGACCTTGGCAAAGATCGCCAGCGCTTCAAAATCGGGGAGTCTCGACATATCAAAATCGGAAACAATGAGTTTCGGTTGTTTCTATTTTTATTCGCGGCCCGTGTCGATATCTCTGGTGCCAGAAAGTGGGCGACCCTATCGCCCAAGGAGCACACAATGATTGACGTCAGACCCTTCAATTCCCTCGGCGGCGCGGACCATGGCTGGCTGAAGGCCAAGCACCATTTCTCCTTTGCCGACTATCAAGACCCCAAGCGCGTGCAGTGGGGTAACCTCCGCGTCTGGAACGACGACGAGATCGCACCCAACACCGGCTTCCCGCCGCATCCGCACGCGGACATGGAGATCGTCACCTATGTCCGCAAAGGCGCGATCACGCACAAGGACAGCCTCGGCAATGAAGGCCGCACCGAAGCCGGCGATGTGCAGGTGATGAGCGCGGGTTCGGGCATCCGCCATGCCGAATACAATCTCGAGCCCGAGACGACGACCCTGTTCCAGATCTGGATCATGCCCACGCGCACAGGTGGCCAGCCTGGCTGGGGCGCGAAGCCGTTCCCGAAAGACAATCGCTCCGGCCAGTTCGTCACGCTGGCGAGCGGCTTCGACGACGACAGGGACGCGCTGCCGATCCGCACGGATGCGCGCGTGCTCGGCGCGACGCTGAAGGCCGGTGAGACAACAGAATATCCCGGCGGCGGAAAGCGTCATCTCTATCTCGTGCCGGCGACCGGCGCAGTGGAGGTCAATGGCGTGCGCGTGAATGCGCGCGATGGCGCTGCGATCACCGATGTCGAGACGGTGAAAGTCGTAGCACTCGAAGATTCAGAACTCGTGCTGGTGGACGCGGCGTAACGCGCACCAGCCGCGGGCACGATCCTCAAGCCCCTCCCGGATCGTGCCCGCCCCTTTTTCCAACTCCCAACCAAGAAGGTGCGTCATGACCAAAGTGCTTGTTCTCTACTATTCAGCCTATGGCCATATCGAGAAGATGGCGGAAGCCGTCGCCGAAGGCGCGCGTGAGGCCGGTGCGATCGTCGATATCAAACGCGTGCCGGAACTGGTGCCGGAGGCGGTGGCAAAAGCGTCCTATTACAAGATGGATCAGAAGGCCCCAGTTGCGACCATTGACGAGCTCGCGAATTATGACGCGATCGTTGTCGGCGTGGGCACGCGCTTCGGCCGCATGTCATCGCAGATGGCGAATTTCCTGGATCAGGCCGGGGGCCTTTGGCAAAAGGGCGCGCTACATGGAAAGGTCGGCGGCGCGTTCACGTCGACGGCCACGCAGCATGGCGGACAGGAAACGACCCTGTTCACGATCATCACCAACCTGCTGCATTTCGGCATG
>CAZCJI010000072.1:0-11264 GCA_964498625.1 uncultured Rhizobium sp. | reverse complement strand
CGCTATTGCGTGTGGCCGGGCCAGGCGTGCGGATACATGGTGGGCAAGCTCACCATTCTGCATCTGCGCGACAAGGCGAAGGCCGCGCTGGGCGCGAAGTTCGACATCCACAAATTCCACGACACGGTTCTGCTCTCCGGCTCCATGCCGCTTGCCGTGCTGGAGAAAGCCGTCGACGCCTACATCGCAACGGCCTGAGGCACGACCCTTCGACAAGCTCAGGGTGAGGGTACGCCAACACCCTCATGCTGAGCCTGTCGAAGCATAAGGGAAGCTTCTCATCCGGCGGCACTGATATATTCCCGCAGCGTCGCCGCTTCGCGCACGGTTTCCTCGATACGCGATTTCACAACGTCGCCGATCGAGACGATTCCGATCAGCCCGTCGCGCTCATCGACCACCGGCACATGACGGAAGCGGCCGCGTGTCATCATTTCCATGAGACCATCGACGGTGTCGGCTTCGCAGCAGGTCGCGACCTCGTGAGTCATATACGCGCTGACCGGTTGCGTGAGCGCACCGGCGCCTTGCTCGGAGATCGCGCGCACGACGTCGCGCTCCGACAGAATTCCAACGAGCGACCCGCTTCTGTCGCGCACAATCACCGCACCGATGCGTTTGTGCGCCAGAACGCTGGCGGCATCGCCAAGCGAAGCGTCGCCCGCGATCGCGACGATATCGCGGCCCTTCACAACGAGAATATGTTTGACCTGCATGGCATCGCACCTCTCTCCGGCTTTCGCCGGTCTGAAGGCTTCGCTGCCGCGCCGTGCTGGACGGCGAGTGGTGGCGTGGCTGAGCCAAGCCTCGGTTCCCCGTGGGGCCAATGCTGCGCCTCGATCCCCGGCCTGGCAAGCGTGGCGGGCGCGCCCGGCATCTGCAAAAGACGGAAACGGCAGAAAACCTACGGCAATTTACGCAATTGCAACGGCCTGGGTGCTTGAGAGGGAGGGCGTTCTAAGGCAAAAGGCGCACCATGGAGCTGTGGCCGAGTGGCTGAAGGCGGCGGTTTGCTAAACCGTTGTACGTTGTAAAGACGTACCGGGAGTTCGAATCTCCCCGGCTCCGCCAGAACATTTTCTCCTTTAATATCAAGTGCTTAGTTAGCGGTAGCGAATGGGGCAAGCCTCGGAAATCGCGACTCTATTCGCGCCGCCTTGCATCGGTGGCCAGGAGCAAAGTGTCTGTCGGGGAGCCCTTCTGCGGCGGTCAGGCGATGCTTTCTCTGTTCTCGATTTCGACGGTACGACATTCGGAGCCACGAATTCGAGCGAACGCGCTACACATCTCATATCGTCTGTATACGGATTAATGACAGATCGTCGCGCTCTCCGGTACGACTTTCGAAGCCGCTGCGCCAAATTCCTCCGACATTTAAGAGGCTTGGTCGCCTCCCGATTCATTCCCATATCGACAGTTCGAATCTTTCCCGGACCGCCAACACACTTTATCTTTTAATATCAAATACTTAGACGATTGATGGGGGCATTCCAGGCGTCGGAATTCTTGTCTCTATTCCCGCTGGCTCGGCAGGCGCGGCGCGCGCCGGTCGCCTAATCGAACTGATCATCCGCGGACTGATGCGATAGGCTGAAAATCGACTATTCTGATCGACTAGGACCGCCGTCTAGAACCTTTACGAGTCATGGCGCGCATCGCTTTATCTCTGGTATGACTTTCCAATTCCGTGCGCCGAATCGCGTGCCAAACGCGACATTGGTAGGCGATGCCGCCCACCTGATGTCGCCTTTCGCCGGAGAGGGAGCCAATCTCGCTTTGTGCGACGGCGCCGAACTTGGCGAGGCGATCGCCGCTCATCCCGGCGAGCTTGAAACCGCTCTCGCCGCATTTGAGAAAAATATGTTTGCCCGCGCCGCACCTCTCGCAGCGGAGTCGGCCCGCAATCTCGCATTATTCTTCAACGACCAGGCGCCCCAAAGCGTGGTGAATCTTTTCTCCAATTATGATCACGTCCAGCAGCAATAGGCTGCTCTCGCCCTCACCCGCCGAACGCTCGCGAACGAACGCTGTGAGCGGTGAAGCCGGGGGCGTTTATCGCACCGTTTCTTTCTCTTTCGGCGCTGCAACCCGGCGGGGCTTCGCTTCGGCTTTGGGTTTGGGCAGGAGGCGGAAGCGCGTCTGGCACCACGCGAAATCGACGCCCACATCCAACAGGGCATCGGAACGTCCGCATGGGCAGGCAAATTCCATGACCGCGAAAACGCGGTAGGTTTCCCCGGCTTGCAGAGGCACCGGCATTCCGGTGACATGGTTCGGGGCGGCATTGACGCACAGAACAAGATCGCCAGGGCCGACAGTATCGCTCATCGCTTCCATCCATGACCCATTGAAGAATAGACCTTAAACCGTCGATACGACATTCAAAGGCGACGTGCGTCGCCATTCTCCGTCAGGCGCTCGCGCCGGTGGGCCAAATTCATCCAAGATTTCTGCGGTTTACGGGCGCGATGCTATTCCACAGCCTCCAATCAGACGAGTCGGATTATCCCGGTTGTTTTCAGGTCGCATCGTTCGAACGGCGACGACTATCTATGCCGCTTTGTCTGGGTGCGCGGGAACCAGAGCGTAGGCCGCCACGCCGGACAAAGCCGACGCGATGGCGGCGACGGCAAACGCTGTCGGGAGCGATTGCGTAACGAGCAGACCGGCGAGCGCCGACCCCAGAGGCAACCCGGACATATTGAGACTCCAGGAAACAGCAAGCGCGCGGCCGAACCAACTCGCCTCTGTCCGCCGCTGTCTTAATGACAGAAGTCCCACGTCGATTGGGCCCGCGAAGAAGCCGACGAGCGCCAGACCAAGCGTCAGGCCAACGAGGCCGAGTATCGCGCTAATGGGATAGATCGCCACTGCTGTCGCGAGTGTGCCGATCACAATGAACCGCCTCTCCCTCTGTATCGTGCGGAGTTGGCCGGTGCAGAGCGCGCCAACGGCGCCCGCAAGACCGGCGATGGCCCATAGACCACCCGTCACCGAGTCTGCGATGGGGCCGGCGCCGAGTTCATGCAGCACGGTCACGGGGACAGCCACGACCAGGACACCCCAACTCACCTGATAAAGCGAGTACGAAATGGCGAGCCCGCGTAGCGAAGGGTTGCGCATCACATAAGCAACGCCCGCGATAGCTTCGTGGATCAAGGGTCTAGCCGGCCCGGATCGATGGGCAGGCATGCGGCGCACCAGCGGCGCAAGGCTGACGCCGGCGAGCGCATACAGGAGCGCGATCACAAACATGGTCTCATCCGGACCTACGAAGCCGAAGAGGACACCAGCCAGGGCCGGGCCCAAGACATCGATGAAGGCGTAGCTGCCGGTGTCGAGTGCGTTCGCGCGATCGAGAGCATCCTTCGGCACAACATTCGGAATCAGCGTGCGAATTCCCGCAGCGCCGAGAGGACTCGTGAGCGAATACAGCGTTGCAAGAGCGAGCAGAAGCGGTGCGGACATCACCCCGACCGTTCCGGTGAAGGCTAGAACAAGAAGAAGCACTGCACTCACCGCCATATCGACGACGATTGCCTTTGCCGCCCCGATACGATCCAGCAATGCTCCAGCCAGAGGACTGACTGCGAGGCCTGGCGCCATCGATGCGAACGAGATCCACCCGGCAAGCGCCGGGGAACGGAAACGGGCTAGCGCATAGAGCACGATGGCCAGCATCAGCATGCGGCCAGCCAGCCGCGACAGACTGGCCGCGGCCAGCAACTCCGGCACGCCCTGCATTCGGACAAGTTGCCGGTAGGAGGGTGGGGGTTCAGTCAGCGGAAAGCTCTTTTCGGAATATACCGATCCTAGCACTTACACCGGCTATTGGAGATATGCGGAGAACACCCAGGACTACAGGAAAACTAACTCTTGTTCGCGCCAGACTGCCTCCGCCGCCAAAACCCTGTAGTCTGAAAATCCGTCTTTGACTTCGCAGAAAGCGCCGATGCTCGAAATCTACGTCGATGCCGATGCGTGTCCGGTCAAGGCCGAAGTCGAGAAAGTCGCCACACGGCATTCGCTCATCGTCCACAGCGTGAGCAACGGCGGGATTCGCCCGCGGCCCCATCCACTGATCCATTCCGTGATCGTCGCCGAAGGCGCCGACGCCGCGGACAACTGGATCGCGGAGCACATCCAGAGCGGAGACATCGCGATCACGTCCGACATCCTTCTTGCCGGACGCTGCCTTGAAAAAGATGCGCGCGCTCTCAGACCCAATGGCGATCCTTTCACACCCGACAACATTGGCATCGCGAAAGGCATGCGCGAACTGCAACGCCATCTGCGCGAGGCGTCCGGCAATCAGACCTACAATGCGGGATTCACGCAAAAAGACCGCTCGCGTTTTCTGGGCGCGCTCGAAAACGAGGTTCAGGCGCTCAAACGATTGCATTCGCGCCAGGGTCACGAGCGTTAACAGGCGTGAGCGGTGGAATTGCGCGAAGGGCATCGCGGCGGCTATTCTCACAGCCCAGTTCGTGCCGGAGCGTGCCGTGAATACACCGCAACAAAACAGTCTGCCCGCGTGGCTCTACAGCGACCCCGAATTTTTCGAGGCCGAGCGCACACAGCTGTTCACGAAGACGTGGCAGCTCGTCTGTCACATCAGCGACATTCCGAAGCCCGGCGACTATCACACGTTCGATCTGCTGGACGAGAAATTCCTGTCGCTGCGCGGCGCCGACGGCGTGGTGCGCAGTTTTCACAATGTGTGCCGCCATCGCGCCTCGCGTCTGGCCGACGGGACGAGCGGCAATTGCGGGCACCGGCTTGTGTGCCCCTACCATGCGTGGAGCTACAATCTCGACGGCACGCTGAAATCGATTCCGCCGTGGCAGGATTTCGGGCATCTGGATCTTTCGCGGCACGGTCTTTTCCCGCTGGAGCAGGAGATCTGGCACGGCTTCGTCTTCGTGCGGCTGGAAAAGGGCCTGCCCTCCGTCGCCGAGATGATGGCGCCCTATGAGGCAGAGATCGCGCCGCACAGGCTCGAAGAGATCGAGCCTTACGGCCGCGTGACGCTGAGGCCGCGCGTCGTGAACTGGAAGAACATCGCCGACAATTACGGCGACGGGCTGCACATCCCCGTCGCGCATCCGGGCCTGACGCGCCTGTTCGCCGGCACCTATGCGCTGGAGGCCAAGCCCTGGGTCGACAAGATGGAAGGACGCATCACGGAGAAGCCTTCGTCGAATTGGGCGGAGCGTTTCTATCAGAAACTCTTGCCGTTGTTCGGCCACGATCTGCCGGAAGAGAAGCAGCGGTTGTGGAGCTATTACCGGCTCTGGCCCAATGTCGCGATCGAGATCTATCCCGATCTGATCGACTTCATGCAGTTCGTGCCGGTGTCGCCGACGACGGCGTTGATCCGCGAGATCACCTATGCGCGGCCCGATGCGCGGCGCGAGGTGAAGATCGCGCGCTATCTGAACTGGCGCATCAACCGTCAGGTCAATGCCGAGGACACAGTGCTGATCTCGCGCGTGCAGTCCGGCATGATGTCGTCGCGCTATACCAGCGGACCGTTGTCGGAGTCCGAAGTCTGCCTCGCCGCCTTCGCCAACCGGATGCGTGCCGCGATCCCGGAAAGCGCGGCGGAGCGGCCGGTGCCGATCTCCCGCACGCCGCGCTCGCCACTGCGCGCCGCGGAATAGTCAGTCCGGGCCGAAGGACGGTGGCGCCGCGTTCGGTGCAGCGCCCCACTCGCTGTTCGGCACTTTTGACAGCGTGTAGTCGAGCGCGCCGCCCTTGAGCGCCGCCGATGCCGGAAGCCAGGGCTTTTCAAACGGCGCACCGTTGAACGACAGCGCACCGATATAAGGTGCATCCATCGACGCGCCCTTTGCGCGAATGGTGAGCGCACCGCCCGGCCGCGAGACCGTGGCCTCTTCGAACAGCGGGCTGCCGAGAACCAGCTCCGCGCGTCCGGGATAAAGCGGATACATGCCGAGCGCCGCCCAGACATACCAGGACGACATCTCCCCCAGATCGTCATTGCCCGAGATTCCGTCCGGCGCATTGGTCCAGATCTGCTTCATCGCCGCGCGCACGACCTCCTGCGTTTTCCAGGGTGCGCCGGTGAAGTCATAGAGCCAGGGCGATGCGATCGACGGCTCGTTGTCGAGTTCGGCATGGGAGTCGCCCGACTTCGTCACCGCGAGCGTGCCGCCGGCGTTATAGAAGAACGCATCCAGCCGCTTCGACGCCTTGTCGACACCGCCGAGTTCGGCGAAAAGGCCGGCGGGATCGAACGGCACCATCCAGAGATATTGGGCGCCGCTGCCTTCGACATAATCGTCGTCGTTCTCGACATTGAAATCGACGGCCTTCCAGCTGCCATCGGCATTGCGCGGCTGGATGTAGCCGGTCTTCGGATTGAAGAGGTTGCGCCACCAACCGGCGCGTTCGCGAAACAGTTTCGCGTTCGCTTCATCGCCGTTTTGCTCGGCGAGTTGTGCGACGCCAAAATCCGCAGCCGCGAGTTCGAGCGTATCGGCGGCGCTGCCCCAGCCCGGCGCGCCAGCCGGCATGTAGTGCAGCTTCAGCCACTGATCGAGACCAGGACGCTCGCCCACGCATTGCACCGGACAGCCGCGGTGATCGAGATCGAGCGCGGTCGGCACGGTCGCAGCCTTGAGCAGCGAGGCGTATGCGCCCTTCATGTCGAAGTCGCGGCCACCGAACGCATAGATCGCGGCAATGCTCTGCGGCGACGGATCGCCGTTCATCACGCTGGTGGCGCCGGTCATGTGCGTCCAGCGATCCCATACGCCACGGTTCTGGTTGGCCTGATTGAGCAGCGATTGCGCGATGTCAGAGCCGATGCGGGGATCGAGCCACGTCACCAACTGCAGTTGCGAGCGATAGACATCCCAGCCGGAGAAATTCGCGTATTGCACGCGCTGCGGCGCCGCGACTTTGTGCACGGCCTTGTCGAAGCCCATATAGGACCCGTCGACATCGCTCGCCGTGTTTTCGCCCAGCATCACGTGGTAGAGCGCGGTGTAGAACACGGTGCGCTCATCCTTCGTGCCGCCTTTCACCGCGATCTGACCGAGCTTTCCGTTCCAGACCTTGCGCGCGGCATCGCGGACATTCTCCAGCGTCGTGCCTTTCGGACTTTCGGCGTTCAGATTCGCGCGGGCATTGGCGAGGCTGACATAGGAAATGCCGACACGCATCGTGACGACCGGCGTTTTCGCCGGATCGAATGTGATCCACGCGCCAGAGCCTGTGCGTCCCGGCGGATGGCCGCGATCGCCATAACCCGTGCCGCCATGCGCCTCATGCGCACCCTTGGACACTTTCAGATCCTGCCATGAGCCGCCGGCAGTGAACGGCTGATCGAGTTCGGCGACGAAATACAGCGTGTAGTAGCTCTCGCGCCGGTCGGGCGAGAGATAGCCGCAGAAATTGCCACTCGTCACCGAGCCTGTGACCTCGTGCCTTGCCGGATCGAGTTTCACCGACGCGTCGCTGCTGCCGATTTCCGAATCCGATGTGCGGAACAGAAGATTGGCGGGCTTGTCCCTCGGCCACGCAAACCGTGCGATGCCGGTCCGCAATGTCGCGCTCAACTCCGTCGTCACGCCATTCGTGAGCGCGACTTTGTAAGCGCCAGGCGACGCCTCTTCCTTCTCGTGCGTGAACAGGCTCGCATACATCGCGAAGCTGTCGTCTGCCGCCGGCGACAACTCCACGTCCTTTGTCACCGGCATGATCGGAACGTCTCCGCTGGCGCCGGTGCATCCCGTGCCGGAGAGATGGGTGAGCGAAAATCCCTTGATGCCATTCGCGCGCCACTCATAGCCGCCGGGGGCGGCGATCGGATAATTGCGGCCGGGAAGCGGCGTTTCTTCCGGGCTGAACGCGACCATGCCGAACGGCAAAGTGGCGCCGGGATAGGTGTTGCCGCCATTGGTCGTGCCGATGAAGGGGTTCACCTCGCTCGCCGGATCGGCCGCGTGCGCGGCGCCGATCATCGCGAAGGTACACGCGGCAAAATAGAGACGACGCATGAAATCCTCTCAAGAAGCAGGCTGGTGCGAGCGCGCGCTCATCGCAAAAATCGCGATGACGACATAAGAAACCGCCGGCACGAAAAACGCGAGCGAGACGCCGAAATTGTCCGCGGTCTTTCCGGCAATCACCGGAAGGATCGCGCCGCCCACGATCGCCATGCACAGCAGGCCCGATGTCGCCGCTGTCGGCGCGTGCGAACGCTCCAAGGTCAGCGTGAAGATCGTCGGGAACATGATTGAATTGAAGAAGCCGACCGCGAGCGCCGCGCATCCCGCGATCTGGCCCGCCGTGCCGGTCACGGTCAGGCAGAGGAGCAACGCCACGATGGCCGCCAGCGCAAGCACGCGGCTCGCAGGCACGCGCGTGAGCACAACGCTGCCCAGCCCGCGGCCGACCATCGCGCCACCCCAGTAGAAGATGCCGAGCAGACGGCCGGCATGATCGACATCCGCGTCCATGATCGGCTTCTGGTGCAGGAAGTTGATCATGAGACTGCTGATCGAAACCTCGGCGCCGACATAGAGGAAGATCGCGAGCGCACCGAACAGTGCCCATCGCGATGTGAACGCTGCGAACGGCGATGCGTTCACATCCTCGGCCTCGCTCGGCACATGCAGCAGTCGGCGGAATGACCAGATGAAGAGCGCGAGCAGAACGATGATGCCGGCGATCAGAAGAAACTGCGTATCGACATTGCGCAGCGTGGCCGCTCGGCTGACCGCATTGGCCGCGCCGGAAAACACGCCGCCGCGCAGCATCACATAGGAGCCGATGATCGGCGCCAGCACCGTGCCCAGCGAATTGAACGTCTGGGAGAGCGTGAGCCGGAAATGCGACCGTTCGGGGTTTCCCAACTGCGCCGCGAGCGGGTTCGCCGCGACCTGAAGCTGCGTGATCCCGACAGCGATCACGAACAGCGCAACGAGCACGAACGCGTAGGCGTCGATATGCGTGGCCACGGGCATCAACAGACATCCCGCAACCATCGCGCCCAGCGAGATCAGAATCGTGCGCGCATATCCCAGCCTTTCCAGAACGAAAGCCGCCGGTATCGAGATCAGGCCGTAGGCGAGGAACCACGCGAATTGCGTCAGCATCGATTCCGTATAGGAAAGGCTGAACACCGCCTTGACGCTCGGCACCAGGGGATCGATGGACGCGGTCGCAAAGCCCCACATGAAGAACAGGGTCGTGACCGTCGCGAAGGCCGCCGTCGTTTGTGGCTTACTTGAGTCCGACAAAGACGTTTCCTTCGGTGGAGAGATAGTTGGTCTTGTAGTCGAAGCGGCCGCAATCGGAGAACAGCAGCCAGTAATATTTCATCTGCTCGCTCCACCAGTAGCCGGGGCAGAGATCGCCCTGCTTCATCGGTTTGGCGGTGATGTCGTCGATGATCGTGTAGCCGTAAGCGGCGCGGCTGGACGATTTCATGTTTTCGTAGTGGATGCGCGCGAGATCGCGCCATTTGTCATCCGGCTCGAGCAGGAAAAGATTGAGGCACGAGTCCACAAATTCCGGACGCAGCTCGTTGGTGATGCGGTCGGGCGCGGCTTTCGCATAATCATAACCTTCCGGCAGCACGCCGGTGCGCTTCTGAACATCCGCCCAGGAGGCGAGATATTCGTGTGCCCGCACGCGGTCGCCACCCTGTGCCAGCAGACCGGCATAGAACGCCGCAAGTTCGCTCTGGTGGTGGTCCTGAATCGCACCGGTCTCGAAATCGACCTGTGGAAACCAGAGGTTTCCGTCCTGCTTCACCGCCTGATATTCCGCGATGGCCGCGGCGTGGACATCATACCAGCGCTTGAAATCAGCGTCACCGAACAGTTGCCAGCCATCCCAGAGATATTCGAAATAGGAATCGCTCGGTGGCCCGACACTGGCGCGGCGGCTTTTCCATGCGCCGGTTTCGATGTCGATCGTGTCGGCGACGAGATCGATTCCGGAGCGCCGGTCGAACAGCGCCTTCACCGCGCGTTTCGCCATGTCGAAATAGCGCTTGTCGCCGGTCGCCTTGCTGAGCGTTCCCCATTCCGCAATGTAGGTGCCGATCTCCGCCGGATAGCTTTCCGGATCGCGCACAGCGCCGGTCTTCAGATTGACGAAGCGATACGGCATGCCGGTCGGCGATCTGGTGAACGCGGGCGAGAGCCGGTCCGCCATGTCTTTCGCCAGCGCGAGCAGCTTCTTGTCGTGCGTGCCGTGCCAGCCCGAGAGCAGCCCGCCGACGATGCGGATGCCGGTCTCGAAGACCTGCACGTCGCCGTCAATGTCGAAATGCAGATTGTCCGCGATCCAGCGGATGCCTTGCTGTACCTCGGCGTCGAGGCCCATCACATAAAGCGTGTCGAGTGCTTCAATGATGGAAAGACCAAGCGGCGGCCCCTTGGGAAAGAAAAAAGGCTCCGCGCCACCGCTCACAGGCTTGATCTGGTCCTGCCCGAAGCAACGGTCGGCATAGTGTCCCCACGCCCATTTCATCTGCGTGCGGACATCGTCGGCCAACGGCTTCCAATCGACCGACGTAGCGCGCGCCGGTGCGATCAGCGGCGCAGCGGCCAGACCTTTCAGAACAATGCGGCGGTCGGGGCGAAGCGGCATCGCCAAACCTTATCGCCGCTCCCGAACGCGATCCAGCCTCAGAACGCGCGCGGGAGATCGCGAAGGAATTCGTAATCCCTGGCGTATTCGCGTTCGATGCGCGCGATCTGCGCCGCTGTCAGGTCGCTGCGCTTGAGCGTTTCGGGGCTGGTATTGAGATGCTTCAGGCGCAGATCGCCGAAGCCGAGCCGGACACAGATGTCGTTGAAGTCCGATGTGACCCGGTCGTAGTCGATGACGTGACTCATCTTGAAGCGGCCATGCTTGTCCTGAAAGTGCCAGTGCTGCGGCTCCGCCTGCCAATTGTCCTTGCGCCACGCATCCATGAATTTGTCGAACGGCATGCCGCGCGTTGGCATCGCCGAGCCCTTCAGATCTTCGCCGCTGTGCGCGTTGTAGAGGCTGAGCAGATGATCGACGGGATCGCGCATCACGCCGAACACGAAGAACGCCTCGTAAGGCACATAACGGCGCACCCACGGATAATCCGCCGAGATCGCGGTCAACCCATTGTGCTTTCCGAACTCGGTCTTGCGAACGCGGATCTCCGCGAAATCGGCGAGCGCCGCTTCGATGGACGTGGAAGCGGCCTTCACATTTGCGACGAAAATGAATTTGCGAGAGAGGCTGAG
>CAZCJI010000071.1:0-11269 GCA_964498625.1 uncultured Rhizobium sp. | reverse complement strand
ACCCCGCCACCCCGCCTCCCTGACCAAGATGATGACCCTCTATCTGCTCTTCGAAGCGCTGAAGAAGGGCGAGGTCACGATGAACACCAACATGCCCGTGTCGGCGCACGCCGCGGAGCAGCATCCCACCAAACTGCACATGCAGCCCGGCGACATGATTCCCGTGAACACGGCGATCGAGGCGATCGTTGTGCGTTCCGCCAACGATGTCGCAGTGACCATCGCCGAGGCGCTCGGCGGCACAGAGTCGCACTTTGCCGAGATGATGACCGCGAAAGCGCGCCAGCTCGGCATGAAGGATACGTTCTACCACAACGCGTCCGGCCTTCCCGATCCGCTGCAGATTTCGACCGCGGCCGATCTCGCGGTTCTCGCGCATCATCTGGCTTACGATTTTCCGCAATATTTCCACTATTTCGGAATTCCGGGTTTCACCTATCGCGGCGTCAGCTATCCGACGCATGACAATCTGATCGGCCGCTATCAGGGTGCCGACGGCATCAAGACCGGTTACACCGGCGCATCCGGTTTCAATCTCGTGTCCTCTGTCGTGCGCGGCAGGAACCACGTCATCGCCGTCGTGATGGGCGGGGTGACCGCGCATCGCCGTGACCGCGAGATGATGAACCTGCTCGATGCGACCTTCACGCAGATCCAGCAGAACCCCTCGCTGGTCGCGAGCATCAAGGTCCCGTGGCAGGAGAACGCGCCAACCGCCGTCGCTGCGCTTGATATGTCGCGCATCTCACAGCAGGCCGCGGCCGATCCGGAAGACGAAGACGCGGCGGAGACGCTGTCGGATGCGGACGATCAGGGCAACGAAATCGCGCCATCCGCGCCCGCGCAGAACAATGCGCGTGTCGCTGTACAGATCCCGGCGCCGCAGCAGCAGCGCACGGTCGTGATGCAGGCGGTTCCACCTCCTGATATACAGCCTGTTCCGCTTCCATCCGCTCCTGCGCCAAGCGTTGCGGTGAACTACCCCGTTCCCATGCCGAAACCATCACAGCCACAAGCGCTGGCGCAGAATGCCAGGACGCCTGTTCCTGTTCCGAAACCTCAAAATACCGTGCTCGCCGCCTATCAGCCGAGCGCGAAAAAGACGGTCCACGCGGAAACCGGCGAAGGCGATTACAGCGACGATTCAACGTTTTCCGCAGCGAAGCTGAAAGCGCAGGACTGGACGATCCAGATCGGCGCCTTCGCAAATCAGACGATCGCGAAATCCGAACTGGCGAACTATGCCGAACGCTCGATGGATGTGCTGGGCCAGGCGGCGCGCATCGTGGTGCCTTTCAAGGCCGTCGATGGACAGACGCTTTTCCGCGCACGCTTTGGCCCGTTCGCGGAACGCGAAGCGCGCGAGGTGTGCGCACGCCTGACCGAACGCGGCCAGACCTGCTTTGCGGCACTCGCGACGCGTTAGTGTCTAGCGCTTCTTTGGATTGCCGTCGGTGCAGTAGGCGAAGGTGATGACACCTTCCGGCTCTTCCCACAGCGCGATCTGGCCCTGCGGCGACGCCAGTTCTCCCGGACCTAGATAGACCTTGTCGGACGTAATCCGCCCCCTGTCGCCGCTCCAGATATAGGCGCCGTCGGCAGCAACGCCGGTCAAAACGATCTTGCCGCTGATCGACCAAGGCACCGGACGGGAATTGTCGCCAACGATCTGGCTGACGCCCGTCGGTCCGCTCAGATTCTGAACGAATGGGAAGGTGAGACCACCATCCTTGCTGACCGCGAGTTGTACCTGCCAATCCGGCTTGTTGTTGATCATATATTCCTTGAGATAGGACACGAAGATGGTGGGGCCGTTGTCCTGGACCATGAACTGGCGCGAATCCGTGTCGATAACGACCGGGGTGCTCCAACTCACGCCGTTGTCGAGGCTCTGCAGATAAACGCCTTGTGTGGGTTCGTGCTCGCGCCAGATGAGCGACAGACGACCGTTCTTCTGGTTCAGCGACAGGATGGGCTCGTGCGCCTGGCGCGATCCGTTCCTGCTGATGTCGTCGACCGTGAACGTCTTGCCGCCGTCATGGCTGTATCCGAAACCGATACCCGGCTCATCCGATGTCCGTCCGATTTCCCAGGCGACATAAACGTTCTGTGCGTGGCTGGTCATGACGACCTCCCCGCTGCTTCGGCCCAGATCGGCCGCGGGACCGAATGTCTTGCCATTGTCGCTGCTGCTGAGAGCCGTCGCGTGGCCCTTGGACCCGATAAAAGCGAGATGCACGTTGCTTCCGTCGGCGAAAATCTGCTGCAAAGCGTGACTTGCGGGACCGAGGTCTTCGGGCGCGCCCCAGTGCCGCCCGTGATCGGCGCTTACCGCGAGCCAAAGATGGTGATCGGTTTCGCCGCCCTGCTGCCATGTCACATAGGCATGACTTCCCGCGGCCGCGAGACGGACATTTGACGTGGTGCCTTTGCCGTTGGCGATGGTGTAAAGCGGAAGCTGGGTCGCGCCATTGGCGGACGCGACGAGAATGGAAACTTTCGTGTCCTGGGCGAAAGCGGCATAGGCCCACTGCCCCGATATGACGGGATTGGAGCCCTCTTCCGCGATATGCGCACCCGGGCCGCCGATGTCGGTCAGCGCGCACTGCGAGAAGGCCTGCGCCGCCACGGGCGCCAGCAGGAAAAGCACAGTGAGCGGCTTCAACATGCGAGACTCCAAACACAATCAGCCCGGGAACATACCCGTGGCCGGGCAGACAATCCAGCAAGGGTCTATGACAAAAGAGTATCCTTGGCTTCGTTGATTTTGGACGCGAGGTAGTCGGAGCCGCCCTTGTCGGGGTGATTTTGCAGGATGAGTTTGCGGTGCGCGGCGCGAATGTCGTCTTCGCTTGCGCCTTCCTGAAGGCCGAGAACACGCAGCGCTTCCGCACGCGACATTCTGGCGGCGGGCGACGGGTCGCGCGGTATGTTCTCGCCGCTGTCAGGCCGTCCCGCAGGCCACAGGCGCACGCCCTGCAGAAGCGCCCAAACCACGCCGCCGAGGAAGACAGCGGGCAACCAGCGCTCTGTGACGGCAAAGAAGATCGTAAGCGCGCCCAATACACCGATGGCGGTGAAGCGCGTCAGGCGCGCGAGCTTTTTTGGCTCGGTCGTGATGCCGATACGGAACAACAAGATCAACAACACGATCCCGAGTGCTGCGATCAGAAACGGCATTGGAGTCTACCCTGCGCTCAGCAGCGCGGCGTTGCCGCCCGCCGCGGTCGTATTCACGGTGTAGGTGCGCTCGAGCGCAAAGCGGAGCATGTAATGCGGCCCGCCTGCCTTCGGACCGGTCCCCGATAGACCCTCGCCGCCGAACGGCTGCACACCGACGACCGCGCCGATCTGGTTGCGGTTGACGTAGATATTGCCGACGCGGATGCGCTCGCGCACGAACTGCGCCGTTTCCTCGATGCGGCTGTGGACGCCGAGAGTCAGACCATAACCGGTCGCGTTGATCGCATCGCAGACAGCATCGAGCTTGTCGCCCTTGTAGCGGATGACATGCAGCACGGGCCCGAACACTTCGCGCTTGAGCTGATCCAGCGACTGCAGCTCGAACGCATGGGGCGGGAAGAACACGCCGTTGGCGATGTCGGGGCCTGGCGTGAGTTTGCGCAGCAACTTCGCCTCACGCGTCATGCGGTCGGCATGTTCCTGCAACGTCTGACGCGAGACCTCGTCGATCACCGGG
Organism: uncultured Rhizobium sp.; assembly: GCA_964498625.1. GTDB lineage: Bacteria > Pseudomonadota > Alphaproteobacteria > Micropepsales > Micropepsaceae > Rhizomicrobium. The sequence goes on along the minus strand of CAZCJI010000071.1, from coordinate 7,569 downwards.
CCGATGTCGGTCGAGAGCAGGAACGGATCACCCAGTTTAAGTTCATCCATCGCGCCGGTGATGATCTCGATCATCTTGTCGGCCACATCGTCCTGCACGAACATCACGCGCAACGCGGAGCACCGCTGACCGGCGCTATCGAACGCCGACGCCAGCACGTCGCGCGCGACCTGTTCCGGCAGTGCAGTCGAATCCACGATCAGCGCGTTCTGGCCGCCTGTCTCCGCGACGATGGCAGGCAACGCGCCGTCACGCGCGGCGAGTGCGCGGTTGATAGTGATGGCTGTCTCTGTCGATCCCGTGAACGCGACACCGGCGAGGCGCGTGTCGGACAGAACGATCTTGCCGATCTTCGAACCACGGCCCGGCAGCAGATGAAGCACATCCGCCGGCACACCGGCCTGATGCATCAAGCGCACGGAGGCGGCCGCGATCAGCGGCGTGCGTTCGGCGGGTTTCGACAGAACCGTATTTCCGGCCGCAAGCGCGCCGGCCACCTGCCCGATGAAGATCGCCAGCGGGAAATTCCACGGCGCGACACAGAAGAACGGGCCGCGCCCGTGCAGCGACAGTTGATTGGATTCGCCCGTCGGGCCCGGAAGCTCTATCGGGTTCTCGAATTTCTCGCGCGCCTGCGAGGCGTAATAGCGCAGAAGATCGACAGCCTCGCGCAGCTCACCGAGCGCATTGGGCAAAATCTTTCCGCCTTCGCGCACGGCCAGCGCCATCAGCTGCGCGCTATTGTCCTCGAAGAGGTTCGCGGCACGCTCCAGAATATCGGCGCGTCTGTTGCCATTCAGCGAGTCCCAGTCATATTGCGAACGGCACGCGGCTTCGAGCGCATTGCTAACATCGGCTTCGGAGACTTCTGCAACCCTGCCGATCAACCGCGTGCGATCCGACGGATCGAACACGTCATGAAATTCCCTGCCGGTCTCCTTTCCCGACACGATAGGGCCGGCGGTCGGCAGCGTCTCCAGCGACTTCTTCATCGCGGCGATCATCGGTTCGCTCTTGGCGGGATCGGCCCAGACAAAACCGGCGGAATTTTTGCGGCCCGGCAGCATGTCGGCGGGCAGCGGAATGCGGGGATTGCGCAACGGTGTGTCCTTGGACAGTTGAATGACAGGATCGGCAATGATGTCGTCGAGTGGCGCTTCGTCGTCGGCAAGACGATTCACGAACGATGTGTTCGCGCCGTTCTCAAGAAGGCGGCGCACGAGATAGGCGAGCAAATCCTCGTGGCTACCGACCGGCGCGTAGATGCGCGTGCCGACGCCCTTGCGTTCGTCGCGATAGAATTCGTGGAGCGCCTCGCCCATGCCATGCAGGCGCTGATATTCGAAATCGGTGCGATTGCCGGCCAACGTATCGATAGCGGCAACGGTGTGCGCGTTGTGGGTCGCGAATTGCGGATAGATCGCGTCGCTCGCCGCCAGCATCGTGCGCGCGCAAGCGATGTAGGACGTGTCGGTCGCGGCCTTGCGTGTGAAGGTGGGATAGTCCGCGAGCCCCTGCTCCTGCCCGCGCTTGATCTCCGTGTCCCAATACGCGCCCTTGACCAGCCGCACCGGGATGCGCCGGTTCTGGCGGCGTGCCAGATCGATCAGCCAGTTCAGCGTCGGCAGCGCGCGCTTCTGGTAGCCCTGCACCGCGAGGCCTAGTCCGCTCCAGCCCTTGAGCGCCGGCGCTTCCCCAACGGCCTCGAAGAAATCGAGCATCAGATCGTGGCGGTCGGATTCTTCGGCGTCGATGGTGAACGCCAGGTCGTTTGCCTTCGCCTGTTCAGACAGCGCCACGACGATCGGCAGCAGCTCGTTCATCACCCGCTCGCGCTTGATCCATTCGTAGCGCGGGTGCAGCGCAGAGAGCTTCACCGAAATGCTCGGCCGCTCGAAGATCGACCGACTATCTTTCGGATGCGCCTCCGCGATGGCCGTCAGCGCGTCGCGATAGGATTGCGCGTAGCGTTTCGCATCGTGCGCGGTGTAGGCCGCCTCACCCAGCATGTCGAAGGAATAGCGATAGCCTTCCTTCTCCCAGGCGCGGCCTTCCTTCATCGCTTCGACAATGGTGCGGCCCAACACGAACTGCTTGCCCAGGATTCGCATCGCATACCGGACCGCCTGGCGGATCACGGGTTCGCCCGAGCGCGTGACGAGTTTGCGCAGCACGCCTTCCATGTCCCACTTCGCCGCGTCATCGAGCTTGACGATTCGTCCGGTCAGCATCAGCGCGAAGGTGGACGCGTTGACGAACATCGAGTCCGATTTGTTCCTGTGGCTTGTCCAGTCCGCGGAACCGACCTTGTCCCGGATCAGCTTGTCCTGCGTCTCCGTATCCGGAATGCGCAGCAATGCTTCCGCCAGACACATCAGCGCCACGCCTTCGGGTCCGGAGAGCGAATATTCCTGCATAAACGCATCGACGCCGCCGCCCTTCGCACCCTCCTTGCGGATGCGTACGACCAGCTTTTCCGCCAGAGCGTGCGTCGCTCTTGCCTCATCTGCGGACAGCCGCGCCTGCGCGATGCGTTCCGCGACGATCTTGTTCTCGTCGGCGAGATAAACGTCGGAAATGGCTTTGCGCAACGGCGAGGATGTCATGTTGAAGCAGGGCTTTGAATCGCGGGCGGCAATCTAGCGGGGCGCGCGCCGCCACGCTAATGTTGCCGCACATGAAAACGCCGGAAATCGTCACCTCCATCGCCGGGTTGCGCGCGCATGTCGCGGACTGGCGCAAGGCCCGCCGCCGCGTCGCATTGGTGCCGACCATGGGCGCCTTGCACGAGGGTCACATCGCGCTGACGGGCACGACACGAACCCGCACGACGAAGACCATCGTCAGCATTTTCGTGAACCCGGCACAGTTCGCGCCGCACGAAGATTTCGACCGCTATCCCCGCAATCTCGACGCCGATGCCGCAAAGCTTGCCGGCCATGTGGATCTGATCTTCGCGCCCTCTGTGGCCGAAATGTACCCGGACGGTTTCGCCACCCGGATCGAGGTCGGCGGACCCTCCCTCGGCCTGGAAACGGATTTCCGGCCGCACTTTTTCAGCGGCGTCGCGGCCGCGGTGACGAAACTCCTCATCGCCGCGATGCCCAACGCCGCCATCTTTGGAGAGAAGGATTACCAGCAGCTTCTGGTGATCCGCCGGCTCAACGCCGATCTCGGCCTGCCGATCGAAATCGTCGGCGCGCCGCTGGTGCGGGAGCCGGACGGCCTCGCGATGTCGTCGCGGAACGCTTATCTCAAGCCGCGGGAGCGTGAGATCGCGGCCTCCATGAATATGGTGTTGAAGGATGTGATCGAGCGCGTGCGCGAGCGCGGGCATATCGGCGTCGGGGAACATCACGGGAAGAATGCGCTGCTAAGGGCAGGTTTCGACTCCGTCGATTACGTCGCCATCCGCGATGCGCGGACGCTCGAGACCGTGGCTGATCTTTCCCGCCCTGCCCGCATCCTCGCCGCCGCCAAGGTCGGAGGTACGCGGCTCATAGACAATATGGCGATTCAGCCCTCCCCTTGAGGAAGGGTTGAGAGTCAAAGCAACCCCAGCTCGGCCAGTTCCTGCTTTAAATTCTCCGGAAGATTGCCCGCCTTGATGTCTTTCACGTCGGGCGGCGCATCCTTGGGATCGAGATAGCGCCAGCCTTGAAACGGGCGATGGTGGCGGCGCATCACGGGGATGAGTTTCGGGTCATACACCAGCGCGCAATGCGGCTTGCCCTCCTTCTGGACAGCCTTCAGATCAAGCAACTTCTGCCGCGCCGCGATCTGGCCTTTGATCACCCAATAAAGCGAACCGCCATCGAGCACCTCGTCGGCCTTCTTCGGCGTCATGCGCGTGACATGCTGAAGGACCAGCGGCTGCTTTTTCTTTTTCTTTTCGGCCAGACGCTGTTTCTGCCAGTTGGCCAGGTCTTCCAGGGAATCCACGCCGACGCAAAGCTTGATGATGTGCAACGTCATGCAGCCACTTTCGCGAACTGCACGACGACGGTTTCGGCCGGCACCTGATCGCCCTGCGCGACATTCACGCTTTCCACCGTGGCATCGGCAGGCGCGGCGAGCGTGTGCTCCATTTTCATGGCTTCGAGCATCGCCAGCGGCTGGCCGCGCTTTACGACATCACCGGCTTTCACCAGCACCTGGATGATCTTGCCCGGCATCGGCGTGATCACGCGGTCGGCCGCCTCGCCACCGTGCTCCGCGGCCTCGAACGGATCGAACGGTTTGAGGGTGAATGTTTCGCCCGCACGCATCACGGCGATGTCGCCATTCACGAGGCGCATGACATCGCCGGCAGCCACCGTACTGTTAAGCGCGGCGGTGACGCGTTTTCCGCCAGCGGTGAACTCGACCACCTGCCGTGATGCGCCGTCAAGACGGAAACCGTCGCGCGCATTCCAGGGATCGGCGGAGTCTTTCGCGTGTTCATGCGCCACGAACTGCGCCGCGGCTTCCAGAACATCCGCGCCGATCTCTGCATGCGGGACCAATTCGTTCAGATGCCGGTCAATAAAGCCGGTATCCACGTCACCGCTCACAAATGCCTTGCTGCGCAGCGCGCGGATCAGGAAGGCGTTGTTGGTGCGCACACCGGCGATCTCGGCATGCGACAGCGCATCGGCGAGCTTGGCGGCCGCGCCTTCGCGCGTCGCGTCATGCGCGATCACCTTGGCAATCATGGGATCGTAGAAGGGCGTGACCTGATCGCCCTCCCGCACGCCGCTGTCCACACGCACATTCTCCGGCAAGCGGAGCCGCTCCAAGGTGCCGATTGACGGCAGGAAGCCGTTGTCCGGGTCTTCGGAATAGAGGCGCACTTCCATCGCGTGGCCGTCGACACGAAGATCCTTTTGCGTCTTCGGCAGTTTCTCACCGGAGGCCACGCGCAGCTGCCATTCGACCAGATCGGTGCCGGTGATCGCTTCCGTCACCGGGTGCTCGACCTGCAGGCGCGTGTTCATTTCCATGAACCAAAACCGGTCGGCCTTTAGCCCTTCCGACGCATCGGCAATGAACTCGACCGTGCCCGCGCCGACATAGCCAACGGCCTTCGCGGCTTTCACCGCGGCCTCGCCCATCGCCGCGCGCATCGCCTCCAGCATGCCGGGCGCTGGCGCTTCCTCGATCACTTTCTGATGGCGGCGTTGCAGCGAACAGTCACGCTCGAACAGATAGACCGCATCGCCCTGACCGTCGGCGAACACCTGCACTTCGATGTGGCGCGGGCGTGAGACATATTTCTCGATCAGCACGCGATCGTCGCCGAAAGACGATTTCGCCTCGCGCTTCGCGGATTCGAGCGCGGCGGAGAATGCGTCCGCAGCTTCCACCTTGCGCATGCCTTTGCCGCCGCCGCCGGCGACCGCCTTGATGAGAATCGGATAGCCGATCTTGTCCGCTTCCTTCGCGAGATGCGTGGGCTCCTGATCGCCGCCGAGATAACCCAGCACCACCGCCACGCCGGCTTTCGCCATCAGCGCCTTGGCGCGATCCTTCAAACCCATCGCGCGGATCGCGTTCGCCGGCGGACCGACGAAGATCACACCGGCTTTCGCACAGGCCTCCGCGAACTCCGCGTTCTCGGACAGGAAGCCGTAGCCCGGATGGATTGCGTCGGCACCCGTCTCCTTCGCGGCGGCGAGAATGACATCGCCGCGAAGATAGCTCTCTCGCGCGGGCGCGGGACCGATGCGTACCGCGCGGTCGGCCATAGCGACATGGGCGGCACCGGCATCGGCGTCCGAATAGACGGCGACCGTCGCCACGCCCATCTTCCGCGCGGTACGAACGATGCGGCAGGCGATCTCGCCACGATTGGCGATCAGCAGAGTGGAAATCATACCGGTTTCTGGCACATCCCGGGCGGGGATTTCCAGTTCCGTGACCGGCGGACGCTTATCGCAAAATGCTCTCCACAACGGAACGCAGCATATAGAACGCCAGCGTCACCACCAGGAACGCAAGGAACAATGACAGGAAGAAGTGCCCGAACGACTTGTCAAGCACCGGCATGAACAAGGGTTGATCGTTGACCATCGCCGGCATCAAAACGTCCACCGCGATGTAGAGCACCGATGCAAACAGGCCCGCGAAAACCGCTGCACCCAAACTGCGCGCCATGAAACCCAACAGCAGGGCGATGATCACGAACTGGACCGGATGAACGTGGTACAGGCCATCGCGGATAGTGGCCCACCAGCTATCGATAAGATCCATGGTCCGCCATTTCTGCGGCACCGGCAACCGACAGCGCCGCCTTATCCGATGTCAGTGATGTTCCGCGCGCGTGGCGGCACCTCCGGCCAGCAACTGAACCTTGATCGCAAAGAACACCGCAATGGCGACAAGATAGCCCAAATACAGCGCCGCCGCAGTCTTCCAGTAGGAAAGCTCGAGAAGGTTGGACGGAAGGCGAAAACTGCCCTCGTTCACCAGCACCGGCAAAATGATCACGGCGATCAGGTGCGTGATCGTCGCGCCCAGCGCGGCCGCCCAAATCCGCCGCCACTCCGGCAGCCGGTAGGCTGCGTAAACGGCGATCAACAGGCCGAGGGCGCCGTTGACATGTGCGAATCCTTCGCGAAATCCGTCTTTGAAAAAATAAAGGATATCATGGAGATAAACCGAAATGTTTTCCATGCAGCCCTCCCAAGGCGTTAACCATCGCAAGGTAAACGCGCGAATATGGCTTTTGTTCGCTCGCGCAGCAGGCTCTTCGGAACCTCAGATTTTGACCTCGACCGCCTCATAGAGGTGCATCGCGCCGGGATGCGCCGCCAATTCCTGCAGCCGCTTCCATATCGCGCGCGATTCGGGCACGCGGAAATGGGTCTTGAGCGCTTCGATGCTCTCCCAGCGCTCGATGAAATGCAGCGTCAGGGGATCGTCGGCGTCGATGCTGACATGGTGGCTGATGCAGCCGGGCTCCTTGCGCGAGCGATGCACATGCTCGGTCGAGACGCGCAGCATCTCGCCGATCGTATCGGCGCTGGCCGTGACAATTCCGGCGACAAGAATCATCGTTAAACCTTTCCCGCGCCCGGCACACGGTGGCGGCGCGCGTGCCAAACCCATATATAGAACACAGTCCGATTTGCCCCCGAAGGAAGCAATCCCATGATCATTGCCCTGATTGTCCTTGCGCTCATCGCGCTATTCGTGATGTTCACCTACAACCGGCTGGTCTCGTTGCGCCAGGCATGGAAGCGCGCCTTCGCCGACGTCGACGTGCAGCTCAAGCAGCGCCAGGACCTCGTGCCCAATCTGGTCGAGACCGTGAAGGGCTACGCCACGCATGAGAGCACCGTCTTCACGCAGGTGACAGAGGCGCGGGCGTCAGCGATGAAGGCGAATACCGTGGGCGAGTAGAGCGCGGCCGAAGGCGCCTTGACCGGCGCACTCGGAAACCTGATGGCGGTCGCGGAGAATTATCCGCAGCTCAAAGCCAACGAGAACTTCATGAGCCTGCAGAACGAGCTCGCCGATCTGGAGAACAAGATCGCCGCCGCGCGCCGCTTCATGAACAACGCTGTCGCGGAATACAACGGCGCCATC
>CAZCJI010000070.1:0-11312 GCA_964498625.1 uncultured Rhizobium sp. | reverse complement strand
CAGCGCGGTCGAAATGGGCCTCAGGTGCTCAAAAGCGGCGGGACTATGCATAAAACCCTTGAGCGGTTCCAGCCCTATTGATCGCTCAACATTGAAATTTCCTATCGCCAACCGGCGCAATTGGGAAACATATCCCAATGTGCCGAGGCTGAGCGCAAGATCACGGGCCCAGGCCCGGACATATGTGCCCTTGCCGCAGACCATCTCGAACTCCGCGTGGTCGGGGTCGGCCATGTCCAGAAAGCGCACGGAATGGATCAGAACCGTGCGGGGTTCGAGGACGACATCTTCGCCATCGCGCGCGAGATCGTAAGCGCGTTCGCCATCGACCTTGATCGCGGAATAGACCGGTGGGACCTGGGAAATCGGGCCGGTGAGTTTTGGGATCGCCGCTTCTATCTCATCGCGCGACGGACGCTTATCGGATGTGCCGGTAATGGCGCCTTCGGCATCGTCGCTGTCGCGTCCTTCACCGAAGGTCACTGTGAAGCGATAAATCTTGGTCGCGTCCATCGCGTAAGGCACGGTCTTGGTTGCCTCGCCGAGAGCGACCGCGAGAACACCGGTCGCCATGGGATCGAGCGTGCCGGCATGGCCCGCCTTCTGCGCGTCGAACACACGGCGCACGATGCCGACGACCTGCGTGGAGGTAACGCCTCGCGGCTTGTCGATGACGACCCAGCCGTGAACCGGAGAGCCTTTCTTCCTACGCGCCATCGTCGTCCGCTTTGAGATCGCGCTGCACGCGTTCGGATTTCAGGATGTCTTCGATCTTCTGCGCTTCCGAAAAGGACTGATCTTCGATGAAACGGAGATCGGGCGTGAATTTGAGATCGATCATGTGGCCCATCTCGCCGCGCAAAAACGCCTTGTGACGATTGAGCGCCACCACGATCTGTTTGGCGTTCCTTCCGCCCAGCGGTTCGACGAAGACGCTGGCATGACGCATGTCCGGCGAGGGCTTCACCTGGGTGATCGTAACGGAAACGCCTTCGAGATCGGGATCGCGGATATCGATGCGTTGCAGGATCTGCGATAGCGCATGGCGCAGCATTTCGCCGACGCGCAACTGGCGCTGCGATGGACCACGGTCGTTTTGCGTCGAGCGATGACGCGACATCTCAATTCTCCGGATAGCCGAAGCGCTCGCACCACGGCGCGAGCGTCGGAAGGATGGGCATAAGCTCTTTTCGATAGTGACGCCAGCGGCCCTCGCTTTCACGCGAAAGGCCACGCGCCAACTGTGCGATGTTGGGCGTATCGATATTCGATGTCTTCACGCGCGCACCGAAATCCGCCATCGCGGGTTCATAGGCGAGCTCCAGAAAAGCGCATACCTTTTGGACTTCCCGGTCGAAATCGGCTGTCAGGCTTTCATGGCGGACTTCAAGCGTGCTGAGGCCGAGCTTGTCTCGATAGAGAGCGGCGAGTTCCATTGCCGCAGCATAGGTAGTCGCGATGTCTGCGAGCGTGAGCATGTCAAACTTCTCGGCGCTCATCGCGAAACGGCGGCGGAAGCACGACAGAACCACGTCGCGCGGATCGCGGATCACAAACAGCACTTTTGCGTTCGGAAAAAGCTTTGCGACCAGCGGCAAGTTGGGAACCATCATCGGTGCCTTATCGACAAGCACGCCGCGGCGAAGTTCCTGTCCGTATTCTCGGGCCCGCTTCCAGTAATGCTCGCGATAGGGGCCCGCTGCCGCCGCATCGAGCTGTGCGAGACGATCGAGACCGCCCTGCGGCACGATAAAATTATTCGCGGCATCGATGAGACAATCGCGCTCATGCATGACTTCAACGCCGGAATGGCCGGCCAGGATTTGCCCCAGCAACGTCGTGCCCGAACGCAGAAAGCCGGTGAGAAACACCGGCGATCGTATGGGCGCGGTTGGCGCGCTCACATGCCATGTATTGTCCGGCATTTTCGCAAAGTATTCGCGCAATCGCGCGAGGCGTGCGCTCTCTGCCTCTTCCGTTCGCTTCTCATAGGTACCGGCATAATGCGAACGCAACGTTTCTTTCGCGTCACTATAGCAACGAAAGGCCTTTGCGTAGTCCGCCCCACCGTCGAACACGTCGCCCATCAGCGTTTGTGCCTGGGAGCGATTTTCCGGATCGAGCGCGGGATTGTTCAACAGAGGCTCAAGATTTTGCCGCGCAGCAGGGAAGTTGCGCTCTCCGATCTCTGCCGTTGCGAGCGCAAGATGCGGGATAATTTCGCCCGGTGAGATGGTGAGCGCGCGTGCTGCGTAGTCGCGAGCCACCGTCGCATCGTTGCGATCAGCGGCGAGGAACGACAGAAGATTGAGCGCCGGAACGTGGTTCGGATCGATGGCGATCACGCGCTCCAAAGCCCGGCGCTCATGATCGAGCTCACCAAGAATCTCGTAAGCCAAAGCCTTGTTGAAAAAAAACTTCGCGGAACCCGGCGCCTGGCGCAGTGCGGCGTCGAATACCCCAAGCGCCTCGCGTGCACGTCCCGTCTGCATCATGCAAAGACCCAGATCGTTCAGGATATCGGCGTTACGGCCATCGATTTCCCGTGCCCGCATCAGAATCGGATAGGCGCCCTCCGCATCGCCGCTGCGCAGACGCCGCTGTGCCGCGAGACCAAGAAGCCTTGGATGCTCGACCCCTTCGGCAAAAGCCCTTTCGGCTATGGAAAAAGCGCGATCGAAATCCCTGGCCTGAACGGCCGATGCCAGCGCCCGCAGATATTGCTGCTCTAAAGCGCCACCCGATGTGACATTCGAGGCCATGGCATCGCCGACCCGGCTACGCTTAAAGCGCGCGCTGGATGGTTTCGACCTCGAACGCTTCGATCACGTCGCCCTTCTGCATGTCCTGATAGTTTGTGAAGGCCATGCCGCATTCCTGACCGTTCTGCACCTCGCGCACTTCGTCCTTGAAGCGCTTGAGCGTGGAGAGTTCGCCTTCGTGGATCACGACGTTGTCGCGGATCAGGCGCACTTTGGCGCCGCGCCGCACAACACCTTCCGTCACGCGGCAACCGGCGACCTTGCCGATCTTGGAGATGTTGAACACTTCCAGGATTTCGGCATTGCCGAGGAATTTCTCGCGCAGCTCCGGCGCCAGCATGCCGGACAGGACCGCTTTCACATCGTCCACGACGTTGTAGATGATGTTGTAATAGCGGATTTCGACACCGTCGCGTTTGGCGCGCTCGCGTGCGAGCTTGTCGGCACGGACGTTGAACCCGATCACCGCCGCGCCCGACGCATGCGCCAGAATGATGTCGCTTTCGGTGATGCCGCCGACACCGGACTGCAGCACCTGCACGCCGACTTCGTCGGTCGCGAGCTTGGTGAGCGCGCCCTGAATCGCCTCGGACGAACCCTGCACGTCGGCTTTGAGCACGATCGGCAACATGCGCTTCTCGCCGCTCTCGCGCGTCTTGAGCAACTGATCGAGCGTCTGACGCGAATTCGACGCCTGGCGCTGTTCGCGGCGCTTGCGCGCACGATATTCGGTGACCTCGCGAGCGCGCGCTTCGTTCTCCACGACGACGAACTCGTCGCCCGCTTCGGGCGCGCCGGAAAGCCCCAGAACCTCTACCGGCGACGAGGGGCCGGCACTGGATACCGTTTCGCCGCGGTCGTTCTGCAGCAGGCGTACGCGTCCCCATTCGGAGCCGGCAACGACGATATCGCCGACCTTCAGCGTACCGCGCTCGACAAGAACGGTCGCAACAGGGCCCCGGCCGCGATCGAGCTTTGCCTCGACGACGGCGCCTTCGGCGGCGCGATCCGGATTGGCCTTGAGATCGAGAATCTCCGCCTGCAGCAAGATGGCTTCCTCGAGCTTGTCGAGATTTATCGCCTTGGTCGCCGACACTTCGATGGCTTGGGTCTCACCACCCATGTCTTCGACCTGGATCTCGTGCTGCAAAAGTTCCGTCTTCACCCGGGTCGGGTTGGAATCGCCCTTGTCGATCTTGTTGATCGCCACGATCATCGGCACATGCGCGGCCTTGGCGTGCGCGATAGCCTCAACCGTCTGCGGCATTACACCGTCGTCGGCGGCCACGACCAGCACAACGATATCGGTGACTTTCGCGCCGCGCGCGCGCATCGCGGTGAACGCGGCATGGCCCGGCGTATCGAGGAACGTGATCTTCTGACCGCTCTTCAGCTGAACCTGGTAGGCGCCGATGTGCTGCGTGATTCCGCCCGCTTCACCCGAGACCACGTCGGTCTTGCGCAGCGCGTCGAGCAGCGAGGTCTTGCCGTGATCGACGTGACCCATGATTGTGACCACAGGTGGCCGGGGCGAAAGATTGGTGTCGTCGTCGGTCGCGCCCTTGAGACCTTCGAGCACGTCGGATTCGGCAACGCGCTTGACGGTGTGGCCGTATTCGGTCGCGACGAGTTCGGCGGTATCGGCATCGACCGTGTCGTTCACCGTCGCCATCATGCCGTTCTTCATCAGCACCTTGATGACATCGACGGCGCGGCGCGCCATGCGGTTTGCAAGCTCGGCGACCGTGATGGTTTCCGGAATCGTGACTTCGCGCGGACCTGCCGGCTGCGCCTGTACCGGCGCGCCTTTGTGGACACGCTGAAGATGACGCTTATAGGACGCGACCGAGCGCATGCGCTCATCGTCGTCCGATAACGCGCGCGTCACCGTAAGCTTGCCGCGGCGGCGATCGCCTTCGCCTTTTTTAACTGCGGGTGTCTTGACCGGAACCTTGGCGCCCTTCTTGGCGCTGCCTTCTTCGTCTTCTTCGGCAACCAGGCGCGGACGGCGCAGGGCTTCCGCCGGCGCAGATGTGGGCGTGGTCGTGGCGGGAGCAGCCGTCGCGGTTTTGTCGCGGCGATGAAGTTCTTCTTCGGCGTGCTTGCGCGCCTGTTCTTCCGCGGCTTTGCGCGCGTCTTCTTCCGCCTTGCGCTTTGCGGCGGCGTCGCGTTCGACCCTGAGACGCGCCTCTTCCTCGGTACGGCGGCGAGCATCGTCTTCGGCACGCTTGCGCGCCTCTTCCTCGTAGACGCGCGCGCCTGCGAGCGCTTTACCGCGCGCGGCTTTTTCTTCTTCGGTCAGCTGGCGCAGGACAACGCCGCGCGTGGAAGGCGCCGCAGGTGTTTCCGCAACCGGCGCCACCGTCTTGGGCTCGACGGCCGCAGGCTTCTCAGCCGGTTTGGCGCTCGGTTCGACGCGCGTGCGCTTCTTCTCGACCACCACCGCCTTGGTGCGGCCATGGCTGAAGCTCTGCTTGACCGTCGACATCTCCGTTTTTTTCAGGGAGAGGGTCTTTGCAGGCTTGCGCGTCGTGTCGTTCGTATCGGTCATTCGTCTCTTTCGTTCGAAGCGGTGCGAGCCGATTTTCGTTCCGTCGGCTGATCGCGAAACCCGCGAAGCCGCCCGGCATCGAAGATCAGCCTTTCGGCCAGCCGCCCCGGTTTAAGGGCTGCATGTATCACATTCTCGCGGCCCAGGGCCAAGCTCAATTCCGCACTTGTAAGCGCTTCAATCGTCTCGATTTTCAGCCCTCGCGCATAAGCCGATCCGGCGAGCTTGCGCCGCCCGTCCGCCGCGCCGTCGCTCGCCTCGACCAGCAAGGCGGGCGGAACTTTCTCATCCAGGGCGCGCAGGACGTTGTCGAACCCGAACACCGCCTGTCCCGCGCGACGCGCGAGCCCGAGATCAGAAAGCATCCGCTGAACCAGCAGGCGTTCCACGCGGTCAGCGAGATCGGCATCGGCCTTCAACGATGCCTTTGCCGACTTTGAGAACAGGTTCTTCGTGACGGCGTTAGTCACGGAAGTTTTGTCGGCGCGTACCCACATCCCGCGTCCCGGCAGCGAAGCAGCGACATCGGGCACAACATTGCCGTCGGGATCGGCCGCAAAACGCATGAGTTCACCCTCGGTCAGGACTTCGCCCGACACGATGCAGCGTCGCTCACGCATATCGCTTTCGATCTCGGCGGAGGCTTTCACTCGGCGCTTTCCTCCGCGGCCTCGGACTCTTCCGGCACGTCTTCCTCGACCGGCTCCTCGATCCAGCCCATCTGAACGCGGGCTTTCATGATGATCGCGTTGGCATCTTCGGCCGTCAGGTTGAAGCCTTCGAGCGCTCCCGGAACACGGATGCGCTCCTTCTCCTTGTTCACCTCGTAATACCCAAGCAGATCGTCGGTCGCGCAACCGGCGAGGTCGTCGAGCGTCTTGATGCCACCTTCGCCAAGCGAGACCGCCATGGTGGGCGTGACGCCAGGAACATCGAGAACGGCATCTTCGACACCGAGCGCGATGCGCTTGTCGTCCATCTCCTTGTTGCGGGCTTCGAGATACTCGACCGCACGGCTCTGGAGTTCCTGCGCGGTCTCCTCATCGAAGCCTTCGACAGAGGCGAGTTCGTTGAGATCGACATAGGCGACATCTTCGATGGTCGCGAAGCCTTCCGATGCCAAGAGCTGCGCCACCGTCTCGTCAACGTCCAGCGCTTCCATGTAGAGCTTGGTGCGCTCGGCGAATTCCTTCTGACGGCGTTCGCTTTCTTCGGCCTCGGTCAGGATATCGATCTGCCAGGTCGTCAGCTGCGAGGCGAGACGCACGTTCTGGCCGCGGCGGCCGATGGCGAGCGAGAGCTGCTCGTCCGGCACCACGACCTCGACGCGGTGCGTGTCTTCATCGAGCACCACCTTCGAGACTTCCGCCGGCGCGAGCGCGTTGACGATGAAGGTCGCAGGTTCCCCGGACCACGGAATGATGTCGATACGTTCGCCCTGAAGCTCCTGCACCACGGCCTGCACACGCACGCCGCGCATACCGACGCAAGCACCGACCGGATCGATCGAACTATCCTTGGAGATCACGCCGATCTTGGCGCGGCTGCCCGGATCGCGCGCCACGGCGCGGATTTCGATGATGCCGTCGTAAATCTCCGGCACTTCCTGTGCGAACAGACGCACCATGAACTGTGGGTGCGAGCGCGAGAGGAATATCTGCGGGCCACGAGCTTCGCGGCGCACGTCATAGATATAGGCACGGATACGGTCGCCGGTGCGGAAGGATTCGCGCGGGATCATCTCGTCACGACGCACGACGCCTTCGGCGCGGCCAAGATCGACGACGACGGAGCCGAACTCCGAACGCTTCACGATGCCGTGGACAATCTCGCCGATGCGATCCTTGAATTCGTCGTATTGCCGCTCACGCTCGGCATCGCGCACCTTCTGCACGATCACCTGCTTGGCGGCCTGGGCTGCGATGCGCGAGAAGTCGACCGGCGGGAGAGTCTCGGCGATGATGTCGCCGACCTGTGCGGCCGGGTTGCGCGCGCGCGCGTCATCCAGGCTGATCTCGATCTTGTCGTTGTCCACGAGTTCGACGACATGGAGGTAACGCGATACGTGCGTTTCGCCGGTCTTCGGATCGATCTCAACCCTGATCTCATTCTCGCTGCCGTAGCGCGCTTTCGCGGCGCGCTGCATCGCCTCTTCCATCGCGCCGAGCACGACCTGTTTGTCGATCGATTTATCGCGCGCGACCGCATCCGCGATCTGCAAGAGTTCGAGCCGGTTGGCGGCAACTCCATAGGCCATATTAGTTCTCCTGTGCGGCGCCCTTTCGCGCCTTCAAATCTTCCTGAATGAGTTTGTCGGTGAGCACGAGCTTCGCGTCCGCGATGCCCTTGAAGGGAAACTTCGCGCGCTGGCCCTGCGTCTCCATCAACACATCGGTGCCGTCGAGACCAAGCACCTGTCCGCGAAACCGTTTACGGCCGTCAACAGGTGCGGTGAGTTCGATCTTCGCTTCGTGTCCGGCGTAGCGCGAATAATCCATCAGCCGCGTCAATGGCCGGTCGATGCCCGGCGACGAGATTTCGAGTTCATATTCGCCCTCAATCGGCTCTTCGCGCTCGATGAAGTCGAGCAGCGCGTGGCTGAGCACCGCGCAGTCTTCCACATTCATCGTGCCGTCCGGCCGCTCGGCCATGATCTGCAGCGTCTTCGTTTTACCGCCCATCAGGCGCAGGCGCACGAGCCTGTAGCCCGCCGCCTCGATGGCGGGGGTCAGGATCGGCTCCAAATGCGACATGGCCGTGAGAATTGACTGTTTTCCTTGCACTGGATGGCCGGATCAAGTCCGGCCATGGACAAAAGCCTTTCCCGCGCGGCGGTCTTACGACCGCCACACAACAGGACGTTTCTGTTGTCTGGGATGGCGCGGATATAGGCGTGAGAAAGCCCTTTTGCAAGGCGGATGAGACCGATTTGACGAAGTTCCGTTAGCCGAGCGTTGCGTCCATGCCTCAGTTTTTCGGTTTTGGAGGCGGATTTTTCGGCTTGGACGGCAGAAATATCCTGACCTCGCCTTTCTCCAGATGCATTGGCGTATCGCGGATTTCTTCAGGCGTCGGCTGCGCGGCAAAGGCCGCCTGTTCCTGTCCGGTCCCGAACAATATTCCCAGAGGATGCCCGCCGAGCACCATGTCGCCGATCAGCCAGAGCGTGAAGAGACCGACGCCGGCCATGATCACGATCGCACCCATATCGCCCCAGGCGATCGGCATGCGGTCGTCGTCTTCGTTGGTCATGCGACAATGCTATCGCGATTGCGGGTGCGCTTCCATCCAGCGTTTAAGAACAGGCACGGATGGCGAGTGCCACATATTCGCCCAGTCGAGCGCTGTGCGGCCTTCACTGTCGCGGGCATAGGGATCAGCACCGGCGTCAAGCAGAACCTGCGTCACCTTTCCATCATAGCTCATCATGAGTGCGGTGGTTTTTGAGATGCGGTCGCGTATCTCGAGAGCTGTACCAGCATCGATCAGCAGCTTGGCGCAAGCCGCAACATCGGCACCCTTATGCGCGTTAGTTCGCCGCGCCTCGTAGGCAATATACATCAGCGCATTCTGCCCGTTGCCATCCACAAGGTTCACATCGGGCTTATGGTCAAGCAACTGTCGCAAGAGCTTCGGATCGCCATCGGCGGCGGCCAAAGTCAAGAGATTGCAGGAATAGCCACTCTCGTCCGGCGCCGGACGCCATTGAATTGGTGCGCCGAGACGCAACAGCCTATCGAACAGAGGACCGTTGCCGACACGTAGGGCAGCTTCGCACCCATAGCGTCCTCTCGGACGCATGCCAGCGTCCAACAAAGCACCGAGCATCGCGAAATCACCGCTGTCAGCAACACCTCTTAGGAGTTTCTCGTGCGGGTCGTCCTCGGCGTGGAAGTCCCAGCCTTCTGCTTGCAGATCGGTAAAGGCATGCGGGCTGCCCTTGATCCAACGCTGGGAGTTGGCAAGCTTGTCGACGAGGTTTTCGATCGCGGTAATTTGAGACGGCATACCAATCCAGTCGCCCATATAATCCGTGATCGCCTTACGGTGCCCGTCGAATGCAATCGACAGCCTGAACTCAACGCCGTCGCTGACCGCTGCAGTGTAGTCGTCCAGCGCAGAGAAGAAGCGCGCCTTTTGGAACGCCGTCAGCAGTTGATTGATTGCGTCTTGTGAGATGCGGCTGTGATGCGGTCCTGCCAGCGCCACGAGATTATCGCCGTCGAACAACACATTGCCGTCGCCACGAATTTCGACGCGATAGCTCGGGCAACCGAATGGGCACGAGTCGCGTTCGAGGACGATGCTGAGTGAATCCCGGTCAATAAGAGGAGGAAACGGAGCTTCCTCGGCCTGATAGCCGCCATTGGGAAGTTGATCCATTCCCATGTAGATCGGCGCCGAAGCGTGCGCGCTGGTCACCGCGCTGATTAGACAAAGAAGCAAGGCAGCCCACCGCATTCGGCGATGTTAGCGCCTTATGAACCGCAGGAACACTGGCGGGCCTTTGATCGCCTTGGCCTCATAGCGGGTCTGCGGCCAGTCGGCAGGGCGCGCGGTCCAGTCCATGATGTTTTCGGCGGTCCAGGCGAATTGCGGATGCGCCATCAACCGTTCCAGCGCGTAAGGCAGATAGGATTTGTCGTCGGTGGCGAAGCGCAGTTCCGCACCGGGCTTCAGCACTCGCGCGAGCTGGTCGAGCATCTCCATCTGGAGAAAGCGGCGCTTGTGATGGCGCGTCTTCGGCCATGGATCGGGAAAGAGAATGAAGAAGCGTCCGATGCTCGCATCCGGAAGCGCCTCGATGATGTCGCGCGCGTCGCCTTCGTAAATCCTCACATTGCTCCCTCTCCCCTCTTGGGGGAGAGGGTTGGGGGAGAGGGAATCCAATTTGGTGAGCAGTTTGGCGACACCGGATTCATAAGGCTCCGCACCGATCAATCCGATGTTGGGATTCTGCTGTGCCTGCCAGAGCAGATGTTCGCCGGCGCCGAAGCCGACTTCGAGCCAGACGTCTTCAACGGGCGAAGAAAAATACGAACGCGGATCGGCGCCGCTCTGCAACCGCACGCTCAGTTGCAGCAACAGCGTTTCGCGCAGATGCGTTTGATGCGCGGAGAGCTTCGGCCCCTTGCGCCGCCCATAAAGTTGTCCGCGGCGGCGCTCAATCTGTTCCGTCATCCTGAGGTGCCCGCGCGTGCTTCGAGGCTCGCTAACGCTCGCACCTCAGCATGACGCGCGGGCCTCGAAGGATCAGACGGCGCGCTTGATGGCGTCCGCGAGATCGGTCTTCTCCCACGAGAACCCGCCATCGGAATCCGGCGTGCGGCCGAAATGTCCATAGGACGAGGTCCGCGCATAGATCGGCTTGTTGAGGCCCAGATGCGTGCGGATGCCGCGCGGCTTCAGGCTCATCAGTTCGGGAAGAACCTTCTCGAGCTTCGCCTCATCGACCTTTCCCGTGCCGTGCAGATCGACATAGACCGACAACGGCTCGGCGACACCGATCGCATACGACAGCTGAATCGTGCAGCGATCGCCAAGTCCCGCGGCGATGACGTTCTTCGCCAGATAGCGCGCGGCATAGGCGGCCGAGCGATCGACCTTCGTCGGGTCCTTGCCGGAGAACGCGCCGCCACCATGCGGGGCCGCGCCGCCGTATGTATCCACGATGATCTTGCGGCCGGTCAGACCGCAATCGCCATCCGGACCGCCGATCACGAACGAACCCGTCGGATTCACATGCCAAACCGTCTTCGCATTGATCCAGTCCGCGGGCAGCGCCTGGCGGATATAGGGCTCGACGATCTTGAGAATGTCTTCGCTGGTCTGCGACTCGTGAGAGTGCTGCGTCGAGAGCACGATCTGCGTCGCCTCGACGGGCTTGCCGTTCTCATAGCGCAGCGTGACCTGACTCTTGGCGTCGGGCTGCAAGCTCGGCTCTTTGCCGGCGTGGCGCGCATCGGCGAGCAGCTTGAGGATCTTGTGGCTGTAATAGA